>NZ_AUTI01000295.1:0-21698 GCF_000497995.1 Pseudoalteromonas sp. TB25 | reverse complement strand
CTTGGCCAATCAAGCTTTGCAGTCACGTAGCTGTCGGCGTAATACCACGGTTTTACTTTAATGCCGGGTGATTTAAGCGCCTCTTGCCATGCTTGCTCAATTAATACTTGAGCAAGCCACGCTTTTGCCTGCATATAAGCGCCGTGACCAAATAATCCAAGCCCAGCTATTAGTAAACCCGCGCTTAGCCACTTTTTCATTTACGTGCCCTGCTTAACTTAAATGATCGGTTTATTTTAAGGGCGCTAAATCCCAATAATAAAATACAGCCTAGTAATATATGTAACCTGCTTTGCCCATCGGTTTGCGGTAAACGCATTGCCATACCTTGTGGTACTGCATTAGTAGCTTGCGCCGTTTGCTCTGCCACTTCTTTTATTTGAGTTTGTTCAATCGCTATAAAAGCAGTAAACGGGCTAAGTAATTGATGAGTAAGCGCAAGCTCCTGTACTTCATCTTTAACTGTATTTTGCTCGTTGTATAAAAGTAATGACTTGATTTTTTGGCGCGCCCACAGTTTTGCTATACCTTGAGCGCTTGAGCTATTTTGTGTACTTAATTTAATACTTAAAGGACCTTGTGCTGTTTGCCCAGCAAGTACCACATTTTTAGCATTATTAAGTTTTATGGCGACCATGATAGGCTCACCAAAATATAAATCAGGTAGTGGTGGCGGCCAAAAATCTAAGCTGTTACCGCTTTCATCGCTTAGCCCCAAATTAGTAATAGCCGGATGTGCAAGCTTATCAAACAACTGCTGCATTTTAGGTTGCACCTCGCTTGTGCTGCCTATAAACGTAAATGAGCCTTTACCTATATCTGCCGCTCGGCGCATAAAAAAGCTATTCGGTGCGCTGCCAATACCCACTGTAAATAAGCGGCTATCGCCTAATTTACTTTGAATATTTTTAAATAATGCATCTTCATTACTTACGCTGCCATCAGTTAAAAATACAACTTGGCGCACAAAACCACCAAACTCGCTACCATCAAGTACGGCATTAAGCGCACCTTGTATTTCAGTGCCACCGTCGGCCTCTAGGCTATAAATAAATCGCTCTGCACGGCGTAAATTAAAGTCACTGGCTATAAGTGGTTTATCGCTCATTGGAGTTACTATGTTGTCAAAACCAATAATGTTAAAGCTGTCGTCGCTATCAAGTAATGAAAGTGCATAAAACAACGCTTTTTTAGCTTGCTCCATAGATTGCCCATGCATAGAGCCTGACGTATCAACTACAAATACCATTTCACGAGGTAAGCGCTGTGTTTGTGTGAAATGATCCCCTGGTGGCATTAGCATAGCAAGCCCGTATCGGTCACCATTTTCAAACTGCTGAGTAAAAAATGCGGCTTGAGCTTGCTCTTTTTGCAGCGGTTTAAACTCAAGTACAAAGTCGCGATTAACTGCATTTGTCTCATTTAACGCTATTTTATATTGTCCAAACGCGGTGTTTTGCACATCAACATTGTGAAATTTAGAATTGATATCCACCAGCTCTAAGCCTACGTCTATATCTATGTTTAAGCTAAATTGGCTGCTTGGTACGTTATCATTTTGATTACTGCTTTTAATACTGTAAACAGGGCTTAACCATCCCGTTGGGAGCGAGTTAAAGTGCGTTTGGTTCTGAGTACTCACCTCAACTTCACCACTAATCGCGTGATAACGCGGTGTAATGGTAGTAGGAAATCTAATAGCAAATGTGCCGCTGCTGTAATCAATTATTTCTTGATACTCAAGCTCAATAATTACTTGCTCACCAGGGCCAATATTTGCCACATTCGTAATAAACATATTGGCGCGTTGCTGGCGCACAAGGGCCGCTTGCTTACCTGCTTTTTTAGCCTCCTCGTATTTTTTTTCGGCCTCTACCTTTTTATCAATTTGGCCTTTAATGACTCGCTCACCTATACGCATAGTCATGGCATGTACGGCGCTTTCATCAGGCAATGGAAAAACGTAGCGCGCATTAACCGCAAACGGGTTTTCGTTTTGATAAGTTTGCGTAACTACAACATGATTAATTAGGCCGGTTAAGGTCATATTGGCGTCGCTTTTTAATATTATTGCTGGGCCTGCTGGCGCACCATTGCTATCAAAAAGCTCTAACTTGGGTGATTGCGCATGGCTTTTGAAGCTCGCTAACAGCACAATCGCTATGAATATAAAAATGCTTACTTTAGTAAGCATTTTGGTCGGTTTACTCAACATAAAATCACTCCATCGAACGCTTTGTTTTACTTAGATTCAGTTAGATTTAGTTACTCGCCGTTTGGCCATTTACTGAGTTCATTGAGCGAGTGGTAAGCGTTACGCGTCTATCAAAAAAGTTATCTTCCACCGTGTTACTGTTAGCCAATGTTTGCTGCTCGCCAAATGCCTGCGTGCTTAAGCGTTTATGGCTCACGCCGTGTTTTATTAAATAGCTTTGCACGGCATTTACACGTGCTTTGGAAAGTAAAAGGTTGGCTTGCTCATCGCCTCGTTGATCGGCAAAGCCACTTAAATCAAGTGCGAGTTGTGGTTGGTTGTTTAACAAGGTAACCAGTTGGTCTAACTGCAGCGCAAAATGCGGGGCAATAACACTTGAACCTGTTTTAAATTGCACCGTCATCGCCAATAAGTTATTAATTTGAACTTGAGTTAACTGCTCATTTTGATTGGCAAGCACTTCTAGCTGTTGCTCTAACATATTATTGTGGTTAAGCACGTGTTGGTAATCGCTGGTTTTTTCTTTCATAACCGTAATTGCACGCTCTTGCTCTGCAATTTTGTTATCAGCTACTTTTGAATCACCTATTAAACCACCGGCAAATGCCCCAATAAACGCACCTATTGGCCCGCCTACTACGCCGCCAATAATAGCGCCTGCACCTAAACCAATAGCCGTTTCTTTATGGGCTTCTTTTGATGGCGTGTTAGATGTTGAGGCAATTGCTGGAGTACAAAAAATAGCAACGAGTGTTAACGCAATTAATGTCTTCTTCATGATTTGATCCTTAAACTTACTTTTTAATTTGTGATGTTTTGTTTTGATGGACCTATTAAAACAAGCTCAAGTGGCAACAAAGGGGATCAAAAATGGCAAACTGCTGAGCAATTGTGGCAAAAAAATGGCAATTGCCTTTTTAAGCGTACTTAGCTTAAAAACTTCGATATAGTGCACAACAGAGCCGATAGGATAATGATTAAGATGAAAAAAATAGCCATCGTTGAAGATGAACCCGCAATCCGCGAAAACTACATAGAAATGCTGAGCGCACAGGGCTACCAAGTCAGTGGCTTTGAAAATCGCGCCAGCGCTGAAGCTGCATTTAAAAACGCCCTGCCCGATTTAGCCATTGTTGATATTGGCCTAGGCCATGAAATAGATGGTGGTTTTTTACTGTGCCAAACATTGCGTTCGCTTTCTAAAACACTGCCTATTATTTTTTTAACCGCCCGCGATAGCGAAATAGATACTGTATGCGGCCTGCGCATGGGCGCCGACGACTACCTAACAAAAGACATAAGCTTGGCTCACTTGGCTGCACGTATTGGTGCGCTATTTCGCCGAATGGAAGCACTTGAACAACCCGCTGATGCAAACGCCCTCATAACACGCGGGCAGTTAACGCTCGACACGCAACGTATGCAGGTATTTTGGCAGCAACAATTAGTTGATTTAACCGTAACCGAATTTTGGATGCTGCATTCACTCGCCCAGCGACCAGGCCATGTTAAAAGCCGTAACGATTTAATGAGCGATGCAAAAATTTATGTAGACGACAGCACTATTACTTCACACGTAAAACGTATTCGTAAAAAGTTTATAGCACTCGACAGCGCCTTTGATTGCATAGATACCGTGTATGGCATGGGCTATCGGTGGGAACAACACTAATGCTACGATTTGGTCTGCGCAGTAAATTTATATTACTTTCATGTTTTTTGTTTTTGCTGCCGTGGCTTGGCTACGAGTACGTATGGGAAATGGAAAAGTTTTTACGCCAAGGCCAAGAAAAAACCCTCGTAGGCACTACTCGCGCACTTGCTACTGCACTACATGAGCGCCCCGCATTATTTGACGAGCAAACCAACTTTTTAGACCAAGTAGTAAAAGGCCGCGATTTATACGCTTATAATCTTAAAAATCCTATTCAGCTCGACGGTAAACTTAACGATTGGGACAACTACCAACCGCTATTTTGGCATTACGACAAGCGCTACTTACAAAAAACAGATAACAAACATCAAGCCAGTGACTTATCGTTTGATCATATGGTGGGAAAGTTTGATAACTACTTATACGCCGTATTTAAAGTCACCGACAATACCCTTATTTATCGCGCTAAAAATAGCTTAAGCATTACTAATAACGATTATTTACAAATTGGCCTAAAAACGCCTGACGGCCAGTTTAACACTTACATTATTGCGCCACGCCAAAACGGCTGGGTTAATGCGTTTGATGCAAAAACCAAAGCCCCTTTTACTAAAATCCAGGGCTATTTTGAAAGTACCGAATCAGGTTATAACGTAGAGCTGCGCTTTCCTATTAGCATGCTGGGCAACAAACTTGGCTTTGCTATTGTTGACATTGATAGTAAAGAGGCATTGCTAGAGCCTAAAATAATGTCGACCTCAAACTTAAATAACCCAAACGATTTAGGCTCGGTATTAGTCCCTTCCCCAGAAATTAGCCGTATTTTAAAAGGTATGGGCCACAGTGGTAGCCGCATTTGGGTGGTTGATAACCATCATCGTGTACTTGCGCAATCGGGTACTATTCAAAATGCAGATGGCGTATGGGCTGATGGACTTGCTAACAAAGCACCTGAAACTTGGTGGCAGCGCTTTGAGCAAAATTACTTACACCCAATTTACTATAAAATATTAACGCGCCCCGAAAATGAGTTTTTAGATACCCTGCACGATGTAGCTTCTATGCAGGGCACACATTTAGCGAAAGCATTAAAAGGACAACCTGCATCGTCTTGGCGATTAACACCCGACAGTAAAGCCGTTATTTTATCGGCCGCTTACCCTATTTGGATTCAAGACCAAGTAATTGGCGCGGTAATAGCAGAGGAAACCACAAACGGCGTACGTACGCTGCGTAACAAATCGCTCGAAAAACTCTTTAACGTTATTTTAGCTGTGATGCTAATTGGTACTGTCACCTTGTTCTTTTTTGCCTCACGTATATCGAACCGAATTAGGCGACTGCGCGATACTGCTGAGCAAGCGATTGATGCACAAGGGCGTGTTACCGGCAGTATTAATTACAGCGATGCTAACGATGAAATTGGGGATCTTTCTCGTAGTTTTTCAAACATTGTGAGCCGACTTGGTGGCTATACCGATTACTTAGAAAATATGTCGTCGCGGTTATCGCATGAGCTGCGCACGCCGGTTGCCGTAGTGCGCTCGTCACTCGAGAACTTACAAAGCTTGCCACAAAACGAGCTGAGTCAAAAATACCTTGACCGCGCCAGTGAAGGCGTTGAACGCTTAGGTAAAATAATAACCACCATGAGCGAAGCCACTCGCCTTGAGCAAAGCATTCAAAGCAACGAACCTGAACCTTTTGATTTACAAAAAGTAATAAATGGCTGCATGCAAGGCTATCAGCTTACTTACCCAAACCAGTTATTTACGCTTGATGTATGCCAAAACAAATTACCTATGCAAGGTGCTCCGGAGTTTATAGCTCAGCTGCTTGATAAACTTATTAATAACGCGCTGGAGTTTAGTGAAGCCAATACGGCTATTAATGTAGGCCTTAAGCAGAGCGAAAATAAAGCAACATTAACTGTGAGTAATACTGGTCCCGCTTTACCTGAAGGGTTAACTGAGCATATTTTTGATTCAATGGTGTCGGTACGTAGCCAGCAAATGCAGCAACAGCCACATTTGGGATTAGGGCTTTATATTGTAAGGCTGGTGTGCGACTACCATAAAGGCAGTGTAACCGCGCAAAACAACGAACAAGGTGATGGTGTAGTATTTACCGTAACACTGCCGTTAGTTAATGGTTAAGGCTGTATTTATACCGTTATATTTGTACCGTTATATTTATAGCCACAGCATTATATGCAAATAGTAAGTACGCAATAAATTAAATTCAGCTGTATATTTTTAGTTAAAAAGAGTTACTTTAATTTATCTTAACTCTATATAAATTAACAAATAAACCCCTCTCATCCCTTAAAACCCGCCGGTTACAATTTAGTACAACTTCAAATGTAACTATTCACTTTTTATTCAGTCGAATGACCATACCCTACATCATATTAAAGTATTGAATTGAAGGAATACTCATGAAACCATCACTAGAGCGTGAAGAACTAGACTTTATTTTTGACTTATACAGGCCCTCTAAAAAACCTGAGCCTGAAGAGATAAAACCAAAAAGCACCAATTACAAAGAGCTAAGAAAGCACGACGCGACTAAAAACCAAGGTGTATCGCACTACTTAGTCTAATTTTATTACGCTTGGGACTTCTCATGTTCTAAAAATGCTTTAATGCAGTTTATTTCTGCAAGTTTTACTTCTTCGCCTATTTCAGGGCCTTTTTTGCCATTTTTAAGTGCATCTTGCACTACTTGTTTCTTATCCATTTTTTGCAGTTCAGTATGAATTGCTCGCAGCTTAGCTGCTTGCGGGTATGGCTTATCGACCAGTGTTTCACCACGCCCTTGTGCATCACATTGGCATGCTTGGGTAAACGCTATAAAACGTTCTGGGTGTACCAACGCATTTAAGTTAGTCACTATTAGCTTGTGAATGGTTTGCGGCCTTAACTGATCAATTGTATGGCAAAGGGTGTGATTATCACTGGTGAGTACGCCAACATCACGAAAACGGTTAGGCACTTTTAAGCGCTCACAAAACGCCTCAATAACTGCAACGCCTTCGCGTTCGTGCCCTCGTAGGTTTCCATGCTTTTTAAAACTAAGCGCTTTTCCAAAATCATGGGTAAGTGCAGCAAAACGTGCTTCTAAGTTAAAATTTAAATCAGCTGCACGCCTAAGTACCAACATAGTATGAACAAATACATCCCCTTCAGGATGATGGTTTGCCGGTTGCGGTACATTAACCATGCGCTCAAGTTCTGGAAAAATACCTAAACCTTGCAGTGCTTCAAAATAAAGCTCAGGGTGCTTTTCACCCAGTGCTTTTTCAGTTTCAAGCCACACGCGCTCAGATACTAAATGATTTAGCTCACCTTTATTTTTAAGCTCGCGCATTAATGCATAGGTACTTGGGTGAATACGCCAATCACTGCCATAGCGCGCTAAAAAACGGGCAATACGCAGTACTCGAACAGGGTCTTCTACAAATGCCTCAGTGGTGTGGCGCAGTGTTTTATTTTGTAAGTCAGTTTGGCCATTAAACGGGTCAATAATATTACCGTGTTCATCAAGCGCCATTGAATTTATGGTCAAATCACGCCTTGCTAAATCTTCTTCTAGCGTAACGGTTGGGCTGGCATCAACCACAAAGCCTGTATAGCCTTTGCCACTTTTACGCTCTGTGCGCCCTAGTGCATATTCTTCTTTTGTTTTTGGGTGTAAGTAAACCGGAAAGTCACTACCTATTGGCACAAAACCAAGCGATTCCATCGTTTTTGGTGTTTCCCCAATCACTACATAGTCGTTATCTTTTGATTTTATATTTAGCAGTTTGTCGCGCACTGCACCGCCAACGAGGTAAACTTGTTTTAAGTTACTTTTCACTTTATTCCCAATAACACTTGCCCAATTGTTTGACGCTAATCATATCATTAATTAAAAAATTCTGCGGTATTTGCCAAGCTTAAGTAAGCTCATTACAATGGCGCATTATTTTTAGCTATAGCCTCATAATTAATGAAAAGCCATTCATCAAAAAAAGAACTCATGTTACTACCCATTTTATTAGTGGTTATTTTAATGTGTGTGGCGGGTCACTTTTTACTACAAGCAAATTTTCAAGACAGTAATGTGGTTGAATACATGTTGGCAGCACTGCCGTTTGCTATGTTTGGGTTGGTTATTGTGGCGTTTAAAATGGCGGCTAAAAGCGAAAAAGATGAGCAAAACGAGCAGGACTCTTAATCCTACTCTGTTTTAGCTACTTATTATAATTTAAAGTATGTGATAGCCAAACCAGTCTGGCTTTATCGGCTGCGATATACCGCTTGGCGTGAGCTTAATGTTTAGCTGGCTGTCGAGTAAATCAATGGCAAAGCAATCGTCCACATCATGTAAATCATCTTTATGAATATGACTAAGCCCTGCGAGCAAATCGTTTTTAGCGCGCTCTTTAGCTTCATGGCTACTGCTTGCAACATACAGTGCAAAGTCATGTTGCTCAGCCATGGAATCACTTCTGTAAGCGCCTAAATTTACAAAATAGAGTTGTTTATTTTGCTCCACATAGCTATCAACAACTTCTACTTTAAAGCCATCAATATGATTAATTGCCATGTAGCTATCCATGTGAACACTACTTCTGTCGCCTACCCATTGGCTTTTTAACTTTGAGTAGGTTTGCTCTATATTCTCCCCTACTACAAAACGAATATCATGCATTTCAATGTGGCAACCTTGAATCCGGCCACCTAAATACACCATAAATAACTGCATGCTTTTCCTTAACCTAAATTATCAACATCAATATTATGCTTTTTAATCAACTTATAAAAATCTGAGCGGTTGCGCTTGGCAAGCTTAGCGCCTTCTGCTACGTTACCACCTGCCATTTTTAAAGTGTTAATTACATAGTCGCGCTCAAACTCTTTTTTAGCGTCGTTTAGTGATAATGGTTCTACGTTTGTTTCGTTACTATTTAGCGCAGCTAACACTAAATGCTCTGAAATAACATCGCTTGGCGTTAATGCTACAACCTGCTCTACTACGTTTTGTAATTGGCGGATATTACCTGGCCAATCGTAACGCACAAGTGCATGCATAGCATCGCTTGCAAAGTGTTTTTCAGTTTGGTTCATGCGCTTAGCAATGCTTGCACTAAAATGCTGTGCTAATAAGCTTATATCTTCGCGGCGCTCACACAGTGGCGGTAATTTTAAATTAACTACGTTTAAGCGATAGTATAAATCTTCTCTAAATTGCTGGTTTAAAATAGCTTCAGGAAGATTTTTATGTGTTGCCGACACTATGCGTACATCAATTGCTATCTCTTCTTGAAAACCTACTGGGCGAATTGTTTTTTCTTGTAATACGCGCAGTAACTTAACCTGTAAGTTAAGCGGCATATCGCCAATTTCGTCTAAAAATAACGTGCCACCCTGTGCTTGTTGAAACAAACCTTGGTGATCTTTAATTGCACCCGTAAACGAGCCTTTTTTATGACCAAATAATTCGGACTCTAAAAGCTCCCCTGGTACAGCGCCGCAGTTAATTGCAACAAAAGGGCCACCGCTTACATGGCTATGCTGGTGAATCGCCTGTGCGAGTAATTCTTTACCAGTACCACTAGCCCCCGAAATAAGTACATTAACTTGCGTTGGCCCAAGTAGTTTTACTTGCTCTAACAAGTGCAGCATTGCACCACTGCGCGTAACTATATTACTTTTAGGTGCAGCTTCATCGGCGTTAACACCATGAATTTCTATCGCTTTAGCAAGGCTGTCAAATAGCTCATCTTTATCCACTGGTTTAGTTATGAATGCAAAAATGCCCTGTTTAGTTGCCTCTACTGCATCAGGAATTGAGCCGTGCGCTGTCATCATAATAACAGGTAATGCAGGGTAGCGGCTTTGCAGCTGACGATGCAGTGCCATACCATCCATTTCATCCATGCGTAAGTCGGTTATTACGGCATCAAACACTTGGCTTTTAAGTATTTGTAGTGCGGTTAAGCCGCTTTCGCAGGTTGTCACTTCGTATCCTTTTGATTCGATACGAATAGCGAGCAGTTTTAATAAGCTAGCGTCGTCGTCTACGAGTAATACTTTTGCACCTTGTACTTTAGTTGCGGCCATCGTTACTGCTCCTTCGTTTCTTCTCGTAGTAAAAGTTGCTGCTCAATCGTTGCTAACGATGAGAGGGTTTCTTGCATTTTATTATTAAGTGCTTGTTGCTCTTTTTTAGCATTTATTTGCATAGTTACTTGCTGCTTTTGAAGCCATAAATATTGCTTTATGTCATCAGGCCAAAAGTAAGCAAGATCGAGCTTTAGCAACTTAGTCATTACCGTATTTGGATCATCATTTATGTTTAAGCACATGAACTTAAAAAAGCGTTTAAGCTCGTTTTCGCCTGTAAAAACATCTTTGCTAGGTATCAATTTAAATCCACCACACTGATTAGCGTGCCATGCAATAACTTGCTCTGCAGGAGGATAGCTTGGTTCAATTTTTGGTCTAGGTTTTGGACTAGGATTACTGTTTTTGTCGGTCGTTTTTTTTGTATCGACCACAGGTGCAGGTGTAATTGACACACGCTCTTCTTGCCCATTATTAATTTCACAACCTGATATAACCATGCTGCTACTGAGCACACATAAAATAGCGATTAAACGCAAGCGCATGTTAATTAACTCCTAGATTTTTTGTTATGGGAATTTTAATTGAAAACCGGCAACCATGTGGCTCGTTATGCTCAACACTAAGTGTACCTCTTAGCTGTTCAACAGACTCTTTTACAATAGTTAAACCCAGTCCACTGCCTTGCAGCGTAACATTTTTACTGTGTTTACCTTGATAAAATGCGCTGAAAATTTGAGTTTTTTCTTGCTCTTTAATACCGCACCCTTTATCAAGTACAACGATACAAAGCTGGTTTTGCTCAAGCGCTAAATTAATAGTAACGCTTTGCTTATCCTCTGAAAATTTTAAGCCATTTGAAATAAGCTGAATTAAAATCATCTCAATAAGCTCACTAGGTAAAGCAAGCGGTTTGTTAGGTAAAGTATTTTGCCACTGCAGAGCTTGCTCACGCGCAGTTAAGCGATGCTCAAAATGGCTATTAATTTTATTAATAAGAAGACTAAATTCAACTTCGCTTAAGCTGTCTTTACTGGTGCGAATCGCATTATAACTCAGCAAACTGTCAATCATTGTGCGAAGGCGCACCATAGATTGGCTAATAAGCTCAAGCACTGCTTTTTGCTCAGCGGTAATTGGGCCTACTATTTCATCAGTTAATAAGTCAGTGCCTTCAACCATTGAAGCAAGCGGCGTTTTTAGCTCATGAGTTACATGGCGTAAAAAAGTATCTTTTTGCTGCTCAAGCATATGAAGTTGCTCTTGTACCCATTGGAGCTTTTCTCCTAGCTCAACAAGCTCAGCTGAACCTTTCACAGATATTTTTTGCTGCCAATGCCCCTGCCCAAGCTTATCAATAACCGTAGTTAACCCTTTTAGTCGCCCACTTATACGCCATAAAAAGCCTCCCCCAACAATTAAAGTCAGTGGAATAAGTGCCACCAGCCAATTTATAAATGACGCTTGCAGGCTTGTAAGCTCTTTTTGGTTATTGGTAATTTGCGCTTCGTTTTTATCACGTAACCATAAAGTAAGCTCAGCAACTAAATCGCTCACTGGCACAAATAGCTCAGCTTGCTGTTGTTTTTTCTCAACAAGCTCTACATGCGCGGTTTGTAAGGTGGTATATAAGCGTTGCCATTGGTTGATATACTCTTTATTCGTGTTTACAAATTTGAGTTCATCAATGCTTTGTAGGGATGATTGCCATTTATCAACAATAAGCTTATCTAGCGATTCACTTTTTAATACCCAGTTTTGTCTAGTGGCGCGTTCAAGACTGTTGAGTTCTTGCTTTAAAGTGTTAAACGATTTGGTAACTTGGTAGTTGCTACTCACAATACTTTGAGTAACCGCTAATTGCTTATTAAGCGCATTTAAAAATACGATCACCACTATAGAAAGCGGCAGTAACGAAAGCAGCATACTCATTGCAAATTGCCCAATTAAATTAGGCCGCCAGTTAAGCATTGCTTGGTATTTTTTAGCTATGGTTGCTGGCATTTCGTTTAGTCCTTTTAAGTTAAGCGTTCTATTATTAAGTGCTTACCTTATACACTAGCTGAACCAGCAATTATATTTAATACGATTAACTGCCAGCACTACAAAACAATGTGTCGCCAAATAGAGACAACGTAACTCGTTGATTTTAATAAACTCCCTTTTAACCCCATTAAATAGTGTTGCAAAAGGCGCACAAAAATTACAATAAACCCAGTAAAAACTTCTCACTGGCTTAAAGCTAAAACAATAACCAATTGAAAAATAACAACAATTATTATTGGCACCATTTTTGTAATAGGAGTAATAACTTTAATCAATAAGGAAATAATTATGAACAAACGCATTTTAGTAATTTCATCATTACTGGCTTTAGGCTTTTTAGGCGCTAATGCACACGCAATGGACGTTCACGCGACTTTTAACGAACTTGATAAAGACAGTAACGGCACATTAAGTGAAGCCGAAGCAGGTGAAGATGCTGTGTTACACGAGAATTTTTCTCAAATTGATACTAATCAAGATGGGCAATTGTCGCTAGATGAATTCAAAAAATTTATTCAATAAACTCATTTAATAAGGAACGTGATTATGAAACAACTTATAGCCGCTTTTTCATTAATGTTTTTAGCAATTAGTGCCACCGTAATTGCATCGCCAACAAATGTGCGTTTTGCCCACTTAGATAAAGACATGGACGGACAAATATCAATTGCAGAAGCAAAGGAAGATAAGGAAGTAATGAGACAATTTGCCGACTTAGATGAAGACGGTGATGAAAAGGTCTCAAAAAAAGAATTTGAAAGCTTTAAACCTTAATGAGTAATTACTGATTAAGCTTTACTTAAGCTTGTTATAGGTAAACTGGAATTAAAAGCATTTGCCATAATCCCTGAGGGAGTGTGTAAAAGGATTTAATGTTGGGAGTTAAATTACGGCAAGTGCTTTTTCCTTTTCACTTTATTTTAGCCACAAACTTTAAATACATCTTTTGGAAGGAACACCATGAAGATACTTCCCCTTACTATAAGCATCTTAATGCTATTAAGCTTTGATGCCGCTGCACTTGATGTAAAGCAACGCTTTGATCACCTCGATAGCGACAAAAGTGGCTATTTAACGCATGACGAACTTGATCCCCAACCACAACTATTAAACACATTTATAAAATGGGACAAAAACCAAGATAACCAAATTTCGTTAATCGAATTTAAAAATTACCTTACCAATAACCTCTACTGAGTATTTTTCATGGAAAAAACAAGCTATATAGCGCTTTTTGCGTTTAGTATTTTTAGCACATTAGGCTTTGCTGCAAGCAACAATGTTGCAGAGCAATTTGAAAAACTTGATAGAAACCAGGATGGTTTTTTAACACGTTCAGAAACCGCTGTAGACCCCGCTTTGTGGTCTCGATTTTCAAGCTATGATCAAGACAAAGACGGCAAGCTAACGCTAAGTGAATACAGTTTATATGCAAGTAAGTAGTCTTATAGCTAGGTACACAAACACCTAGCTTATTATATTTATACTATTAATTACGTTCAGACTTTATTTTTAGAACAATGCGCTAAGTACTCTGCATCAGTAGGTTTTGGGCTCACCATAAAATCCATTTTGAGATAAGTTAGAATCGGTTGCTTACTCGTATTTTCAACTGTCGGTTTCCAGCGCCATAAACCCACAGCAGCTGCCGCATCAATATCAAACACGCCCTCAGGGTAAGACGAGACAACCTTATACCCTTGGACTTCACCTTGTGAATTAATTAACATAGCAAACTCAACACAGCCTTAAATACTTTTCTTTGCAGCTTCTATCTGACATCGCGGCTCAACTCTTTTAGCAACATCCCAGTATTCACCTACCTTACTTCGCAGTTCAGGACTTGATAAATCAATAAAACTCGGCATTTCATCGTTTACTTGTTTATCAGACATTGAGCTACAGGCTGTCAGCATCATGCTCAAGGGAGTAATAAATAGAGAGCTTTCATAGCATTCCCTTATTAATTCGTTATAAATAATTTTTTAAGTAGTTGCATCAATTACCTGTTATGCAAACGCACCACCAAAGTGAGATATATAAATACTCCACTTAAAATCTTATGACTTTCTTCTTTCTCCCGTTATTTGAAATGCTTCGCCAGCCGGACAATTCTTTAAATATTTTTCACCTACTGGTTTTGAGTCAATAGTGAAATCAATTCTAATATGAGTAAGAACAGGCTGTTTAGCTACATTTACGTTAGTAGGCAACCAGGCCCATGTACTTAAAGATTGAGCTGCGGCTTCATCAAATAACCCTTTAGGATATGAGGAGGTTACTTTATATCCTTGCGCCCTACCCTCAGAATTAATGATAGTCATGAGTTCTACACAACCTGCAAGACCCTTTTTTGCAGCAGCTATTGGATATTGTGGTTCTGTTCTTGTTAAAATATTCCAATAGTCTTTCACCCTATCGCGCAGCTCAACACTTGATAAATCTATATAATCTAGCTTTTCAACAGTTTCCTCTGTCGTAGGTGTTGCTCCACATGCCGCAAGTAATGAAGTTAATGGGAGTAATAAATAGAGGGCTTTCATAGCGTTTCCTTGTGCTTTATTGATTGTTTTACATACTAAATAATCACATCAATTACCTATTTTGTAAACAGTTAGTAAAGAGAAAAACCTTATAATGAGGCCTATCAATTCATTGGTATTATAAAATCAAGTTTGTTAATGTAAGTAAATTAACAATAAAAATTAAGTAACCATGTCGCTCAAAAAAATAATCAAACCACTCATACTAGCCAGCCTTTGCGCTAGTTCTAGTTACACTATTGCACAAACAAAAGTAATTTATAACGCCAATGGTTATACCCCTTTATACCAAGGTGAAGTACAGCAGTTTACTACCCTCGTTATTAAAAATGGCAAGGTAGTAAAACTAGGTAGCGATACACTTAAAGATAGCTACCCAGATGCCAAGCTAATTGACGCGCACGGTAATACCTTATTACCAGGCTTAATTGATGCTCATGGGCACGTTATTGGCCTTGGCGATAATTTATCGCAACTTGATGTACGCGGTGCAGAATCGGTTGATGAAGCAACGAATAAACTAAAAGTATTTGCCGATAACAAACAAGGTTGGATTATAGGGCGAGGTTGGAACCAAGAGCTTTGGGCTGATACACGCTTTCCTACTGCTAAAGATTTAGACAAAGTAGTTAACGATCGACCTGTGGTGCTTTCTCGAGTTGATAGCCACGCCATTTGGGTTAATTCAAAAGCGCTCGAACTTGCAGGTATTACCGCCCAAACAAAAGCACCTGAAGGCGGTGAGATAATTAAAGACGAATTTGGCAATCCTACGGGTATTTTTGTAGACAAAGCAGAATCGCTAATTACCCAGCATATGCCAGCCCCTTCAAAACAAGATATAAGTGACTCACTTGATGCAGCAGGTAAACATTTATTAAGTTTAGGCATTACCTCTACTCACGATGCAGGTATTGATAAAACCACATGGGAGGTTTATAAAGAGCGCGGCGACCTTGGTAATTTACCGCTACGTATTGTGGCAATGTTAAGTGGTGCAAGCCCTGATTTAGACACAATGTTAAAGGCAGGCCGATACCACGACAAAAATGACTTTATGGAAATTCGCAGTGTTAAAGTTTACGCCGATGGCGCATTGGGCTCTCGTGGTGCAGCACTTATTGAAGAATATGCAGACAGACCTGGTCACCATGGTTTAATGCTTGAAACACAAGAGAAACTCGAAGCACTCTTTACACAAAGCTTTAAAAGCGGCTTTAGCGCAAATACTCACGCCATTGGCGACAAAGCAAATAAAGTAGTACTTGATGCCTATCAAAATGTATTTAAAAAAACGGGCGGTATATTACTACGAAACCGAATAGAGCACGCCCAAATTGTAACCCCTGATGATATCCCTCGCTTTAAAGCGTTAAAAATAATCCCTTCAATGCAGCCAGTGCATGCCACTTCAGATATGCATATGGCAGAGCAGCGTTTAACTGAAAAACAACTAAGCGGCGCCTACGCGTGGCAAACATTTTTACAGCAAGGTTCGGTTGTTGCTGCGGGCTCTGATTACCCTGTAGAGCTTGCAAATCCATTTGATGGTTTGTATTCAGCAATTACACGCATGGACCATAACAAACTACCGGAAAACGGCTGGCGCGCAAGTGAAGTACTAAGCCGCGAAGATGCATTACGTGCATTTACGCTTGGTGGCGCCTATGCAGCTCATCAAGAATTTAAGGTGGGTAGTTTAGAAAAAGGTAAATGGGCCGACTTTATTTTAATTGATAAAGACTACTTTAAAGTGCCTGTTGACGAGATATACAAAACAAACGTACTGCAAACGTGGGTAGCAGGAATAAAGCGATACGAAAAAACTAAGACAGAAAATACCACCGAAAAATAAAACTAAAAAAGGGTTAACGCAAGTTAACCCTTTTTGGTTGTGTAGGAAGGCACTTTTAGCTAAACATGTTTTTCACATCTTTTAGCATGTCGTTGTACTCATCACTTGTGAATAGCTGCATAGACGGTATAACGCCTTTGTCTATATACGTTTGCAGCGCTGCCGACTTATCAGAAACTTGTAACGTGCCCTCTAAAATAGCCCCTACTCGAATAAAATCCACGTAACTTACTTTTTCAGGTTTGTAACTTGGGTCAGCCCAGCTCTGAGCTACATCAACAAACTCTTTAGGGAATTCCCACGCTTGCATAATAGATGAGCCAATTTTTCCACTCAGCTTTTGAATTGCATGAGCCAAAAAGCTTGGATTAGCAAATACCTCTGGGTGGCGCTCAGCTTCAGTTAAAATTGGTAATACACCAATATTATAAACAAGTGCGGCGAGTGTAATAGAATCGCGGTTTAGTGACGTGTGCTTACTATTTTTTAAATAAAACTCCATGAGTGATATTGAATGGCTAGCAACGGTTAATGTTTTTTGCCATGCCTTACCCATGTAGCCTTTAATTAGCTCATTATTTGATACAAATAATTGTTCCATAGCCATAGCTGTAGCAATGTTTTTAATTTGACGTAATCCAATACGAGTCACTGCTTGTTGTAAATTAGATACTTTTACAGAACGTCCCATAATCGCACTATTAGCTACTTTTATCATACGAGCTGAAAGCGCTGGATCTTGTGAGATTACATCTGACATTTGGATTAAATTCACATCTGGGTTATCTGCAGCTTGGCGAACCTTAATCGCTACTTCAGGTAGCGTTGGTAAAACCAACGTATCGTTATTTATTCTATCGACTAGAATCGTTAATAAAGCGTTTTCTGTAGACATAAAGCTGCCATCCTTTTGTGTTCAGCCTGTAAAGTAACTGCAAACTCAGGCAGTTAATTTTCGTATTAGTAATATAATTAGTATTGTCTAACTTACCGATAAAGTTAAGAAAATTATAGAAGTTTATTTTTATTTATAATGCTTTACCGCTCATGCTTGCCTTACAACGCCAAATACTTGCTATTTACCATTTAGTTTTGCTTTAATGCACTCACAATAAGGAAGCGTTTGTACATACTTAATATTTTAACTAAAGCAGTACAAATTATTAAACTTACTTTTTAACAGGCAATATAATGATCTTAAATAAAATTAGCCAAGCAATTATGCTCTCTGGTGTTGTTTTTCTTAGCGCATGTTCTGAACAAGCGCCGTCTTCTACCGACAACACAGCCGTAGAGCTTGCTCAAAAAAGCAGTGCACAGTCAGGCCCTAAACTTATTAATGCAGATAAACAACGTTTAGATATTTACACCGACTTTAGCTTACAAAGTGATTTATCGCACTTAAGCGATAATCAACGAGCAATGGTTGCAAAGCTTATTGACGCTTCAAAAATAATGGATGAGTTATTTTGGAAGCAAGCATTTGGTGAAAATAAAGATGCTTTTTTAGCAAAACTAAACGATGAAAAAGTACGTAAATTTGCTGATATTAACTATGGTCCATGGGATCGTTTAAATGGTGATGAAGCATTTTTATCCAGCTATAAAGAAAAACCTCTTGGCGCACAGTTTTACCCTGCTGATATAACCAAAGAAGAGTTAAACAATGCAGACGTTGAAGATAAAACAGGGCTTTATTCTGTAATTAAGCGTGATGAGCAAGGTAAGCTTTACAGCGTGCCTTATTCAAAAGAATACGCTGATGAGCTTGCAAAAGCCGCTGATATTTTACGTGAAGCAAGCAAACTTGCTGACGATAAAGAATTTGCTAACTATCTAAACTTGCGTGCCGATGCTCTACAAAAAGATGACTTTCAAGTATCTGACTTTGCTTGGATGGATATGAAAAATAACCCAGTAGATGTGGTTATTGGTCCAATTGAAACTTATGAAGATCAATTATTTGGTTACCGCGCAGCTTATGAATCTTACGTACTTATTAAAGATTTAAAATGGAGCGAACGCTTAGCTAAGTTTGCAGCATTTTTACCTGAACTTCAAAAAGGCTTACCTGTAGATGCTAAGTACAAACAAGAAGTACCAGGCTCTGACGCCGACCTAAATGCATATGATGTTGTTTACTACGCTGGGCATTCAAACGCAGGTAGTAAAACAATAGCAATTAACTTACCAAACGATGAGCAAGTACAGCTAGAAAAAGGAACTCGTCGTCTGCAACTTAAAAACGCAATGCGTGCTAAATTTGATAAAATTTTAGTGCCAATTTCAGAGCAGTTAATTGTACCAGAGCAGCGTAAACACATTACTTTTGATGCATTTTTTGCCAATACGATGTTCCATGAAGTGGCTCACGGTTTAGGTATTAAAAATACAATCACAGGTAAAGGTACTGTTCGTCAATCACTACAAGAACACGCAAGTGCCCTTGAAGAAGGTAAAGCCGATATTTTAGGTCTATACATGATTGAACAGTTACTTAAAAAAGGCGAAATTACTGAAGGCACTATTGAAGATTATTACACGACCTTCATGGCAGGTATATTCCGCTCAGTTCGTTTTGGAGCATCAAGCGCGCATGGTAAAGCAAATATGATCCGCTTTAACTTTTTTGCTCAAGAAGGTGCTTTTTCTAAAAATGAAAAAGGCTTATACCGCGTTAATATGGAAAAAATGAGCATTGCAATGGCTAAGCTTTCTCGCTTAATTTTAACTCTGCAAGGTGATGGCGATTACGAAAAAGTAGATCAACTAATTGCAACGCATGGCGACATTAAAGAAGAACTTGCTAAAGACTTAGAAAAACTAAGTAAAGCTAATATCCCTGTAGATGTAACATTTAAGCAAGGTAAGGAAATACTAGGGCTTAAATAAGTTTAGTTAGTTAAACCCTAAAAAAGCGTTGCAGCTTAAAACTGCAGCGCTTTTTTTAGCTCTGTGATTTGTAGATCTGTATAAGGCACTGCTGGGTGTTTACCCCATATTGGCGCAGGCCATGCAGCATCACTCGTAAAACGCGCAATATGATGAATATGCAATTGCGGCACCATATTACCTAAAGCCGCTATGTTTAATTTATCAGGTTTAAATACATCCATTAATAATTTACTTAGCTTGGCTGACTCTTTTAAATAAACAATTTGATCATCCTCAGATAAATCAATTATCTCTTTTAAGTTAGCCTGCCTAGGCACTAATACAAACCACGGATACAAGCTGTCGTTCAATAAAAGTACTTTACACAACGGCCAATCGGCAAGTTCTATACAGTCGCGTTTAAGTTCTGGCGCTAGTTTAAATTCAGGGTGAGTCATTGCTATGTCCTACTTTGTCTTTGATAATCGCCACTTTATAGCATTTAGTTGCAGTTGCACACGCTTGGCTTTACCATCAAAGCAATATTTATAATAAGCTAAGGCAACCTTGTGCTAAAAAAAATAAAACACCTCTCACTAGCTATACCGTTAATGGTTGGCGCTATTAGTGTTCAAGCAAAACCTTTATCGCTGGAGCGAATTTTTGACGATCCGAGCCTTTCTGGTAAATCACCTGTACAACTTAAATTTTCGCCTGACGGCAGCCGTGTAACTTACCTACAAGGCAAAAGCGATGACTACAACCGCTACGATTTATGGGAATACAATCTAAAAGATAACACCAACCGTGTGCTAGTTGATTCAGCAAAGTTATTTTCAGGCCCAGAAAACCTATCAGATGAAGAAAAAGCACGCCGCGAACGCCAACGTATTTTTGGTAAAGGCATACTTGAATACAAATGGTCTAAAGATGGCAAAGCACTTTTATTCCCACTCAATGGCGACCTTTATTATTACGATTTAGCCTCTGCTAAAAGTAAAAAACTAACCGACACTGAAACATTTGAAACCGATGCACGCTTTTCACCTAAAGGTAACTACGTATCGTTTATTCGAGAGCAAAACCTATTCGCTTTAGAGCTTGAATCTGGTAAAGAGATTCAGCTTAGTAAAGATGGCGGCGGCGTAATTAAAAACGGCATGGCCGAATTTGTTGCTCAAGAAGAAATGAGCCGTATGACAGGTTACTGGTGGTCAGGTGATGAAACTAAAATTGCCTATACCCGCGTTGACGAAACCCCTGTAAAAGAAGCTATCCGTAACGAAATTTACGCTGATGAAGTTAAATTATTTAACCAGCGCTACCCGTTTACAGGTACCGATAATGTTAAAATTCAACTTGGTGTGGTTAAGCTAAACGACCAAAAAGTAGATTGGATTGATTTAGGTAAAGATGAAGACATTTACATTGCACGCGCTAAATGGCTAAAAGACGGCAATACACTGTCGTACCAATGGCAAAATCGCTCGCAACATAAATTAGAACTGCGTTTTTATAACAGCGAAACTAAAGCCCAAAAAGTAGCGCTGACCGAAAATAGCGAAACGTGGATAAACCTACATTTTGATCTTGAGTTTTTAAAAGACAAAAAACACTTTGTATGGGCATCTGAGCGCGACGGCTTTAAACATTTATATCTGTATCGTACAAACGGTCAACTTGTTCGCCAAATTACCTCAGGTGACTGGGCTGTTGATAGCTTAAAAGGTATTGATGAGAAAAAAGGCATTGTTTACTTTGCCGGTCGAAAAGATACACCGCTTGAAAGCCATTTATACAGCGCGCCTTTATTTAAAAAAGGCGATGCCAAACGTATTACCGAAAAAGGTCAGTACCACAATGTTGTGCTAGCAAAGGACAGCAAAACCTTTATCGATAATAGCTCTTCTGATAATAAACCAAACTCAGCAGCACTTCGTAAAGTAAACGGTGAATTTATTACCTGGCTTGAAGAAAATAAGCTTGATAGTAGCCACCCCCTTACTCCTTATTTAAGCGACTTAACAAAACCAGAATACGGCACAATTAAAGCCGATGATGGTCAAGTTATGCATTACCGTTTATTTAAGCCTAGCGCCATTGCTGATGGCAAAAAGCACCCTGTTATTGTTAACGTATACGGCGGCCCGCATGCTCAACGAGTGACGAATAGCTGGCGCAGTAAAAACTTGTACTTTCAGTACATGGCGCAACAAGGTTATGTAATTTTTCAACTGGATAACCGTGGTTCGTACAACCGTGGTAAAAAGTTTGAAGATGCTATTTATAAACATTTAGGTGTGGTTGAAGTTGCCGATCAAATTAAAGGCGTAGAGTTTTTACGTACACTTGATTACGTTGATCCACAACGCATCGGTGTTTATGGCCACAGCTACGGCGG
>NZ_AUTI01000294.1:0-13683 GCF_000497995.1 Pseudoalteromonas sp. TB25 | reverse complement strand
GGTTTTTGTATTTTTAACGATCTAGCTATTGCAGCAGCACATTTAATAAATACAGAGCAAGCCGACACTGTTTTAATTTTTGATTGCGACGTACACCAAGGCGATGGCACAGCACAAATCACTCAAAACCATGACCAAATTATTACCTGCTCAATTCATTGTGAACAAAATTTTCCTCGTAATAAGCAAGAGTCCACCTACGATTTTGCATTGCCCGCTAAAACAACCGACGCTGAGTACCTTGCTACATTAGAGCAAGCACTCGATTTTTGCGTGCGTATTCATAACCCCGATATTATTTTGTATAATGCAGGTGCTGATATTTACACAAAAGACGAGTTAGGCTTGTTTGAAGTATCACTAGATGGCGTATATAAACGCGACTTTTTTACTCTCAACTTTTGTAAGCAACACCAAATCCCACTAATGTGCGGCCTAGGCGGAGGTTATCAACGTAATTTGAGCTCACTAATTAATGTTCATAAACAACTATTTAAAGCCGCTATCGATTTATAGCAAGCCATAGTATAGACTCAATTAAACTGATTATTTTAAAGCGGTGGGAATATGCGATTACACGAAGACATACACAACTATTACGAAAAGATTGTAGTCGAGGAAGTTATCAAACTTAAACTTGATGAAAAATATGATGAAGATGTAATGGCTGACTTTTGTTGTACGGTACTAAATCAGCTCCCGCCACGATATATTCGCTACGATGTAGATATGGCGTTTTATTTACCGCAATCAGAACGCATACATATGGAACAACGTGTACAAACCGCAATAAACGTTGCCATCAGCCAAATATCAAAAAAGAAAGAGTTAAATGACAAGTCCACTTGATCAAGCCCCTACACATATGAAACTTGCAGTAGATTTAATTATGATACTAGAGCAACACGATGTTGCTCCAGAAGAAGTACTTAAAGCACTTGAAATAGTTAAAAGCGACTTTGAAAAGAAGCTAGAAAAGTCATAACTCTATTCTATTATCTGTATGTCGTGCTCGGTAACGCTACCTTCGTGCTTAGTGCAATCAATTTTCTTGAATAAATCTTAACTTGATCTGTCAGATTCGAATAATAGAACTCAATCGAATCTGACAGTTGTATATGTGTTGACTCAAAGTCGCTGTGTTTATTTTGGGAAAGATCAGAAGCTATCTACATATAACACCATATAACATATGTATATGGTGTTATAAGGGGACAAAAAGTCCACTGAGTAAAGCTGTTTGAAACACTTAAAACTACCAAATCAGGTTTACAATTGCATCCTCTAAGTGTAGTTTGTACCGTTCCATATCAGCTTGAATTTTTGGGTTTTTCATGACATCACTACAAATAAAAGTTTCTAGTGGCTCCATTCCTAAAAACTGATTTGCTTTGTGCACTGGCAAATACACACCATCTATCCCGACTCCTTCGAAGAACTGCTCATTATCAATGAAAGCTTCCATTGGGGCGTTCCACGTAACAGAAAGCAAGTATTTTTTACCTTGAAGTAAGCCGCCAGAGCCATAGTTCTTTGAACTATCACTTCTAGACCTACCGTCACTTTCATACAACTTCCCGTGTCCGGCGGTGAAAACCTCGTCCATGTACTTTTTCACAGTCCATGGAGGCCCCATCCACCATGCAGGCATCTGAAATATTACCAAATCTGCCCATAGCCATTTAGATATTTCTTCATCAACATCATAGCCTTTATCGATAGTCGTATTACTAATATTGCAGTTTCTCTGTCTAAAGAAGTTTTCAGCAAAGGCTGCAAGGGAACTATTCAGTTCACCTTTAGAGTGAGCGAAACTTTTTCCGCCATTTAATATTAAGACATTTTTCACTAGGTGCTACTTCCAATTCTTTATTAGCATTTCACTTACAACCCACTAATTAATAAAGCTCTTAGAATTAATCGATTTGATATCTTTTAGTTCGGACAGAATTTCTTCACCAACTTTTCGAGCAGATTGTGGGTTTTGACCAGTAATTACTCGCTTATCATTCACTACATTTTCTACCCACGCTGCACCATAAATGTGCTTTGCACCTCTAGAAATTAAAGTATCCTGTAGTGAAAACGGAACCACATCTGTTAGTCCAATATTTGACTCTTCTTCGTTAGTAAACGCAGCTAATTTTTTTCCTTCAACGACGTATTGTCCGTTACTAAGTTTTACATCTGTAAAAGCAGCTGGCCCGTGGCAAATAGCACTTACAACACCGCCTCTTTCATATATTGAAGCGGTTAACTTATTGATAAGTTCATTGTTCGAGAAGTCCCACATTGTTCCGTGTCCTCCTGCATAAACTACCGCTTGATAATTTTCACTGTTTACATCTTCAATTGCTATGGTGTTTATAATTGAAGCCATAAGTTTTTTATCATTGATAAACCTAGCATTATCTTCGTCTGAAAAATCTAGACTTTCAGGGTCTATTGGTGCCATTCCACCTTCAATGCTAGCAACATCAACTTCAAAGCCTGCATCAGCAAGAACATAATAAGGGTGCGTTAATTCACCTAGCCAAAATCCAGTTTTCATATCTAACGAACCCATCTTATTGTGGCTAGTCAATACGAAAAGGACTTTATCCGCAGCAAAGCTTGGGGCAGCGAAAACTAGCGTCATGAATAATAATAGAAATTTCATAATATCTTTCTCATACAAATTTAACCAACGGACTCGTTGGTTACATATTTAATACTTTACCAACTACCAATATTTGGCATTGAAGCCCAAGGCTCAGCTTGTGGTAGCGGCTCACCTGCTTGTAACAACTCGACTGAAATATCATCTGGGGAGCGTACAAAGGCCATGTGACCGTCTCTAGGAGGTCTATTTATTTCGATACCTAGTGCCTGTAAATGAGCGCATGTCTCATATATGTTTTGAACCCTGTATGCTATGTGCTCAAAGTTTCGTCCAGAATATAGAGAATCAGGATCCCAGTTATACGTAAGTTCAATTTGAGCGCTTTCATCACCTGGTGCAGCTAAAAAGATTAGAGTGAACTTATCTTTAAAGTAGTCTTTCCTTTTAAGAATCTTCAACCCTAAACCTTCACAGAAAAACCTCAGTGATGCTTCAATATCTGATATGCGCAGCATTGTGTGAAGATACTTCATTTATCACAAACCTTAAAACACACGAGCTGTTTGAATATCGACTGATAGCACTCTATCTTCTAATGAGGCTTGTAATTGAAGATAATGCGGCAGACTCTTATGTTGTTCTAAAGAATCTATGTCACGCCACATTTCAACCAATGTGATCTTTTGTGAACCATTCGTATCAGGGTAAACATCATAACGCTCGCCCCCATCTTCAAGCACACTTTCACTTGCGCACTTATAAATTGCGTTTAAAACGGTGTTGTAATGCTGTGTTTCACATAGGATATCCACAAAAATCATAACTTCATTGTTCATTTTTAACCTCTATTTTGGTGTATAAGGCTGCTTACACAGCCTTTAGTTCAAGAAGAGAGAATTAACGTTCAATGACGATTTTGCCTGTAGCTAATCCTGACTCTAGACGAGAGTGAGCAGCTTTAACTCCATCCAAAGTGAAAGGGAAAACACTATCAATCAAAGGTTTAACTTGGCCTTTATCTACAAGCCCAGCAAGTCGGCGTAGAATGTCACCGTGAGTATCTCTATAGATATTGTGAATAATCGAAATCGCCATAAATACAAGATCTAACCTAAGAGCCTTAAAGTGCATTTCAGTTAAGTTATAATCAGCATAACCAATTGTAGAAATAACATGCCCTTTCAGTTTTGCAGCGATTAGTGAGTTTTGCAGAACTGGCCCACCCACTGTATCAAATACAGTATCGAAACCATGACCATTGGTTAATCTTTCAACATATTCCTTTGGTTCTTCTTTAGGGAATAGAACCGTTTCGTCTGCACCCAATTGTTTTGCAATTTCTGCGCGTTCTTCATCTACAACAGTCGTTGTAACATGTGCACCTAGCGCTTTCGCAAGCTGTAGACCGATGTGGCCTACACCACCTGTACCACCATGAACTAAAACTTTATCGCTCGGCTGGATTTCAGCTCGACCAATAATTGCTTCCCAAGCGGTAATTGCTACTAAAGGCAAGCTAGCCGCTTCACCAAAGCTAAGCGTTTTAGGTTTGTGTGCTAATAATACAGCGTCAGCTTCAACCTTATCAGCTAGAGTACCTGGAATGCCAACAATACCACCGACACAGCCATACACTTCATCACCAACTTTGAAGTTAGTTACACCTTCACCAACTTCACTGATTACACCCGATACATCCATGTGAAGAATTGCAGGGTAAACCATACCAGCAGTACCTTCACTGCCTTTACGGATTTTAGTATCTACAGGATTCACACTTGTCGCTTTTACATCAATTACGACATGACCACGTTTTGGTTTTGGTGCATCAACTTCGATTTCGTGTAGAACATCAACATCACCATGACCATTAATTGCAATTGCTTTCATAAAATTTACCTCTTTGTTATTGACGAAAGTGATATT
This sequence comes from Pseudoalteromonas sp. TB25, assembly GCF_000497995.1. Classification (NCBI taxonomy): domain Bacteria; kingdom Pseudomonadati; phylum Pseudomonadota; class Gammaproteobacteria; order Alteromonadales; family Pseudoalteromonadaceae; genus Pseudoalteromonas; species Pseudoalteromonas sp. TB25. The sequence continues at coordinate 9,155 of NZ_AUTI01000294.1, read as the reverse complement.
ATCAACATAATTAACTACCAGAAACACACCAAAGGTTTAATGATTAATTCCGAAAGGTTGATAATGTGATTGATTCCATAGAAGAGCTGAAGATATTCAGTACGATTTTTGAACTCAAATCTATCCGAATGGCTGCTGATGCTCACAATCTAACGGCTGCGGCAGTAAGTAAAAGGTTGATAGCGCTCGAAAACAGACTGAGTGCGAAATTATTTTATAGAACAACTCGGACTCTTAGTCCGACATTTACAGGTGAGAAGTTATATAACCATGCACAAAGACTGTTAAGTATTAGTGATGAGATTGAACATGACCTTGACCCAACTAATACGTTAAAAGGAAAAATAAAAATAACTGCGTCGGCTTCTTTTACGCAAAGCTATTTATTACCTGTGATTAGCAGCTTTTTAAAAAATTTCCCGCAAGTTAATATTGAAATCATTTCTACTGACAGCTTGGTAAATTTAACTGAACAAGGTGTTGATTTAGCTGTTAGGCATGGCCCTTCGCGGGACTCATCGTTAATAGGTCAAAAGCTATCCGATACAAAGAGAGTCTTATGTGCAACGCCGAGTTATTTAGAAAAGAGAGGAGTGCCACATTCACCTGAATATTTAACAGAGCATACTTTATTAACCGTTGGTAATGAAACTAATTGGTCATTCATTAGAGAAGGTGAACGGAAAACAGTTAAGTTAAACCCTGCCTTTTCTTCTAGCTTAGGAGACAGCGTTTTGAGTATGGCGGAATTAGACCACGGTATCGCGCTTTTGTCAGATTGGCACATTAAAGAAAGTGTTGCTCAAGAGCGCTTAAAGGTTATTTTGGAGGACTGGGAATGCGACCCCTCAATTTCAATTAACCTGTTATATCCTTCTAGGAAAAACCAATCGATAATAGTTAAGAACTTCATTGACCACTTGAAAAAGTGGATAAAAAGTAATCCTCTTTAAATATAAACTTTGCTTTTTTGGAACTCTACCACTGCAAGACGGTTGCTATTAGAATTTAGAGGCTTTCCAGCTAACGAGACTGTAACTGATAATTTTACAAAAATGCGCTAGAGAGGCCGCCCGTTATTCGCTCATAGCTGCTTGTCAGATAAAGTCTAAACTATTTGCGTTTACTGTCAGATTAGATGTGAGCTACTACATTTAACTTCACCAAATGTACGCCTAGGCGGAGTTGAACGCCGACAGGTCATATTTTGTGCTTTAACGCCAAATTGCGTTATATACAACTCAACTGTTTCGTCTATTTGTTGTTTTTGCTGCGTAGTCGCTGCACTGTAAAATGCATCGTATTGCGCAGACCAATTCTCAACCCCCGCTTCTTTTGCAACACCTAGCCAGCCCATTCCGAGTTTAGTAGATTGCTCCAAGTATTGGCCTTTTAAAAACATGAATGCCAACGTATATTGTGCACTTTTATAGCCAAGTGCTGCCGGCTCTTTTAAATCATAAAAAGCTTGCTCGTATAGCCCCTTTTTATACGCTTTAATACCATTGTATTCTTTTTTCTTCATTGTATTGTCGCTGTATAGGCTAACAGGGGTCGACCCACACCCACCTAATAAACCTACAGCCAAAATTGCTGCAACCGATACACATTTAGCCATAACTAGTCCTTTATTATTTTTATATGCGAGTACCGAATCTGGCTTACACTCTTTGCAAAGCCTGCTATTGTGTAATCCAATTTGTATAATTAAAATACTATCATGAGCTTAGCAAGTCTACTTCGGTTATTTTTTCTGGCTGCAATTTGGGGCGCGTCATTTTTATTTTTGCGAATGGCAGCTACCAGCTTAGGCCCAGCGGTGTTAATAGAATTTAGAGTTGGCTTTGCCGCACTCACCCTCTTTATTGTGGCGCTTTACTTAAAGCGCCGCTTGGCGTTTACTGAGCACACAAAACACTTTTTTATAATAGGCGCGTTTAACTCTGCTCTGCCGTTTTTATTTTTTGCTTACGCAGCCCAAACTATTAGCGCATCCACACTCTCAATTTTAAATTCTACAACACCAATATGGGGTGTTGTTGTTGGAATTTTATGGACAAAAACAAAGCCCAATAAAAGTATGGTGATTGGTTTACTACTGGGTTTAATTGGCGTAGTTATTTTGGTTGGGCAAAATCATTTTGTGTTAAATAGCCAATCAATTTTGGCCATAGTAGCAGCATTAAGCGCATCACTTTGCTATGCCATTGCATCGCATTACACTAAAAACGCGCCTAAACTGCCCCCATTCGATAACGCCCATGGCTCAATGTGGGCTTCAAGCTTTATGGTATTACCGCTTATCTTATTTATGCCAATACGAGAAATACCAAGCACCAACGTTATGCTAGGTGTACTCGTATTAGGAGTAATGTGCACCGCACTTGCTTATATTTTATTTTTTAAATTAATCGAAGATATAGGCCCTACCTCGGCGTTAACAGTCACTTTTTTAATTCCGCTATTTGGCATTTTTTGGGGGCATTTAATTTTAGATGAGCAAGTTGGGCCAAATACATTATTAGGCGCATTATTTGTCATTGTGGGCACTATGCTGGTTACTGGTTTCTTACCACGAAAGAAGCACTTAGCTAAAACAAGCTAAGTGCTTATATCAAGCGCTTTTACCAAAAAAGCTTACTTTTGCGCCTTTTTGCTTAAGTTTTCAATTAAGTCTTGGGCGCTAAAACTGTTGTCGCTTGGCTTTATACCTTTGCCCATTTTAATATCAATTAAGGTGTGCACTTCTTTGCGTTTATCATTGTTACTTACCTGTACGCCTACGCTGCTTGTTGGGCGTGCACGAGTTTCGCAGGTTAATAAACCACAGCTTCGCTCATATTGCTGGCTTTGTGATGCACTAATAGATGACGCGGGAGCTTGCGATTTAGACTCAACAAAGGTTTCTTTGTTGGTTACAACAAACCAATCGTAGCCTTGTGCTTGGGTAAGCTCAGCCGCGCGTAATAATGCATAGTCACCGGCATCGGCTACATTATTTGATACGCTTTTAAACTCTACTCGGTATTGATCGTCGCTAATTTTTTGCTCGCTGTAACCTTGTGAGCCATTATTTGCGGCGCGATAATCAGGTTTAGATGCACAGCCCGCCATAAGTAAAATACTGATAATTAAAATAGATGTTTTCATAGTTCACCTCGTTTTATACACATTATTATTTGTTTAACTGCCACTTTGCGCTAATTGCTTGCTGCTCTTGCGCTCTATCGAGTGGTGCGCCGCTGATCATGCTATCTATAACAGCATCTAACTCACTGTTATTAGACGCCGTTTGATATTGCGCGCCATTGTTACTTTGCTGCGTAGCTGTTTGCGCTTTAATTTGCCAACCGCTTTGCGTTTTACAAGCAATGCTTGTTTGCGTTGTATTATTTGAGCTTAGTGCATACTGCCTACAAAGCTCACCTTGCTGATTTTTAAAACTAAGCTGTGCACTAAATAGTGAGCCATCACTTTGCTCAAACACACCACTACTTAGCTGCGTATTAAGGGCTGAAGCTGTATTGCTGGCTACTAAGTTTTGCGCCTCACTGGGTTGTAAATAGCTCGTCATTGCAATACCAAATACCACAGCTACGCTTGCTGCTATTGCTATACTTTTATTAGCCGATTGCTTAACCTTTTGCCAAGGCGTTAACGTTACTACATTACTGTTTAACGTGTTTTTTGTCGTTGCTGTATCAAGCTTTGCAACCGTTTTAGCTAATGAGTCACTAAGTGGTGCGTCGTCAATACTTGTTGCGTGCTCTTTTACTAACATGTCTACTTCGCTTAGCTCTGCAAGTCGCATTACTAGCTCATCATCGGTTTCAAGGGCTTTACGCACTTGCTCCATTTCGTGCTCGCTTAGTTCTGAGTCTAAAAAGGCGCTAAGTGTTTCGTCGTTAATGTTCATACTTGCTCCTTTTTAAAGTCGGGTTTTATTAAATTATAAAGTGTACTGCGTGCGCGCGATAATTTACTCATTACACTGCCTATAGGTATATCTAGCGTATGTGCTACCTCTTTATAAGCCATGCCCTGCACTGCCACCAGCGATACTATGGCGCGTTGTTCTTCGGGTAATTGCCCAAGTGCTGTATTTACATTTTTAAGCATTTGTTTGTTTTCGAGTGTTTGGTGCTCATTACTTGTTATTGGCTCTGGTAATATATCGGCCTGAGCCGTATTTTGCCTTACCTTGCGTGAGCGGTATTCATCTATCCACACATTACGGCAAATTTTAAATGCCCATTTAGCAGGCTCAACGTCATCTGGAATACCTTTTACTAATAGTTTTTCAATTGTTATTTGCACTACATCGTCTGCATCTGCTTTACTACCCGTTAGCGAATAGGCAAAACGCCTAAGCATGGGCAATAAGGTTTTTATAGTTTCGTTCATTGATTTTTACCCCTTTTATAAAGAAGACGATTCAAAAAAGCATTTATTCCCAAATAATCAAAATAATTTAAATAATGAAATATTTCTATGTGTTAAACGTTAACTAACCAGCATGATAAATTTAATAGAAGTAACCCACTATGAATATTATAAACACACGCGTTAAACACATAATAACCGCTTCGCTTTGTATATTTAGCGCAACGAGTTCAGCCAATATAGTAAGAGTCGATCAGGTGCTTGGGCAGCTAAACCCAATAGAGCAGCGTATTGAGCAAACTATAGAGCGAGCACAGCGCCTGCCGCTTCCGGTGCCTGTTCCACAAATATCGATTGATGAACTAAAAGCGCAAATAAGTGAGCCAATTAGCAGCTTACCCAATGTGCTTAACATTAATATAAATAGCCAAAACACCGCATTTGTTGAAGTAGAGCTTGAAAACGGCTTTAGAGCAATAGAGCGCCAATGGTTGTTAATGGCAAATAGCCAACAACTTAATACCCTAAAGCAGCAAAATGTAACCATTGTATCGGTAAAAAATTACAACGCACTTAATATGAGCTTAGTACGCTTTAACGCACCGCAAGGTGTTAATTCTAAAAGTGAGTTATTAAAAGTGCTTAACTTAGATGAGTCTGCAATACTTGACCGAAACCACATTTACCAAGCGCAAACAGGCGAGCCTACCGCAAAAGTAACACCAAATAAGCCTGTTGCTCCTTACTGCACACAAAGCGTAAAAATTGGCATGATCGACAGCGCAATTAATACCAAACACAACGCTTTTAAAGGCGCAAATATCACCACGCAAAGCTTTTTACCTAAAGGGTTAAGCTCGCCAAATTTACACGGCACCGCCATAGCGGGGTTAATTACAGGTAAAGGAGCAATGCTCAGCCCGCTTTTAAGCAGTGCCAAGCTTTACAGTGCCGAGGTGTTTTATAGGCAATCTGAATATGCACAAGGGGCTACATTATTTGCCATAGTAGAGGCACTTAACTGGCTAGTTAGTAATAAAATCCCCGTAATAAATATGAGCCTAACAGGGCCAAATAACGCAATTTTAGAAGCAAGTATTACTGCAGCAATAAAACAAAACGTATTAATTGTAGCTGCTGCGGGTAACCAAGGNCGCAGCCGTTATACCCAGGCGCGTATAAAAGCGTGATAGCGGTAAGTGCTATTGATTCAAAAAACCACATTTATAGATGGTCAAATAAAGGCGATTACATAGACTTTGCAGCCCTTGGTGTAAATGTTGTTACAAGCCAAGGCAATGGAAAATTTGGGAGGGAGTCGGGTACGTCAATGGCGGCGCCGCATGTAAGCGCGGCATTAAGTTGTTTATTGTTAAAGCATGGGAATAATAAAACCAAAGCACTTAACGAGCTTACATCGCTGGTCGTCGATTTAGGCGAGCAAGGCAGAGACACCACCTTTGGTTATGGCGCCATTTACCCACCTAAAAGTGCACTTTAACTGACGCCGATAAAACCGACTGAGTATAGGTATTGCTACTAAGTTTTGATTGATAATCGCCATATTCAGCCTCGGCTATTAGTGTTACGTGCTCAAACACAGCTAGGTTATAAAACGCATTAACTACATTTCGGTGCTCATCTCGCGACGGTATTTGCTCAAAAAAATCATCCGTTGTTTGCTCATCGTAATCTTTATTTTGATAACGCCAGCCAGCCCCTACTTTGTTAGCCACATTAAAGGCCGTAAATTTGTGCGTAACTTTAGTCGTAAAGCCGTAGCCGTTAAAGTCGTATTGGTCGTCGTCGGCGTTTTCTTTATCGGCACTTAGCGCTGTCATTAGCATGGTTTGGCCATTATTTATAAAATGATAAAGCGCTACATCGGCACCTACACCATCGGCATTACGTGCTTTTGCATTAGCAAAACGTTTAGTTTTGGTTTTTATGCTCATACGTAAATACGTATACGGGTTTAAAAAATGGCCATAGTAGGCGCTGGCTTGATTAAAATGTAAAAATGTATCGCCATCTACATTTGCTTTTGCACCATCGTAACGAACCCCTACCTCGTGATTACTAAAGGTATAGCTGCCATCTAAACCATATTGATGAAGCTCTAAATCGTATTGATCAAACTCATCGTAGTCTTGTTGTTCAAACCGATAGCTTGAGGTTAATTTGGCGCCTTTGGTTAATTGCCATTTTGCATTAACACCGGCTGCGGTTTTTATGCCACTGTCGCTTTGTGACGAAATATCGTCAAGCTCCTGAACAGAGAGCGCTGAATTGCTTAATACCCCAACTTCAGCATCTGCATTTAGCTCAAAGCTACTTTTAAAGGGTTTATTTTGCTCAGGTGTTTTAACGTGGTTGGTTTGTGCAAGCACCGCTTGGGCACTAAAAACACACAATGTGGCGGTTATAACTGCTTTCATATTTATTCTCCAACAGGCCGAATAGGTTTCCCTATTCGGCATTTGTGCAAACACGCGGCGTATTAAAGGCCTAGATCTAAGTCGTTAGTAATGTTGGTTACTACTTCACTTGCGGTGCTAAGTGCTACATCGTTACTAATTTGATCAGTAACCGCTGCACTCACCTGCCCGCTAACACTTTGTTGTACCGTGCTTTGTAAACTGCTAACCGTACTATCTTGCACACTGGCAATTAAAGATTGCTGAACACTACTTACAACTTCATTACTGGTATTAATTGCATCACCTACCTGCAGTGCAGAACTTACTGAGTTTGCAGCCGTATTAGTAATTGCTAATTGGTTTGTAAGCTCACCCGCATTAAGCGCTCTCGCTGCATCAGCTTGTATTACTGAATCGGTAGCGCTGCCCACATTTGAAAGTAAAGAGGCATCTGTTGGTGTATCAGTAGTATCAGGCTGAGCGCCTTGATCAGAGCTAACAGAAAGTAATGACGATTGGCTCACTGCAGTCGTTAAATTACCCGCCGATGAGGTTAACTGCGCGGTTGCATCAAGTGCTGTATTGACTGTGGTATTGCCTGTGGCATTAAAAGACGATGCCGATGCATTCAATGAGTTATTTAAAGATGAGCTGGCAGATGCAACTAATGAATTTGCAGGCTCTGCGGCCTCGCTGCTTTCTTGCGCTGAAGTTTGTGTATTATTTGCCGTTGAATCTGTAGCTTGCGAGTCATCAGCCGTTACTTGTGTATTGCTAGATGCGTTTGTGTCATTGCTACCACTGGCTGTTAAACCGTTTTGTGAAAGCGCAATAGATGTAGATGTTTGTTGCTGCGCCGACGTTGACTGGGATATTTCAATATCAGCGGCCTGCACTGCACCTGTAAAAGTACACACACCGCTTAACATCATTACGCTTACAATTTTATTTAATTTAATCATTGTTTTGTCCTCTAGTTTGTCGGATTGACATAAAGAAGACGATTTACAAAAACACTTTATTCCAAAATAAATTAAAAAATTACAATAAAACTACTTTTTATTTAAATTTCATATAGTTAAAAAACAATACGCTACTGCGTTTGCGTTTCACTATTTTGTATCAGTAATAACAGCTCGGCAGTGGCGGTTGCATCGGCCAATGCGCGGTGATGGCTGGTTAAATTTAAGTTAAAATGCGCGCTAAGGTTACCAAGCGAATACGACTTTAAGCCTTTAAACGCTTTGCGCGATTCAACCACGGTGCACATTTTTGGCATTTTAAAAAAGTGCCCTGCCATCTCGCACTCTTTTTTAATAAAGCCGTAGTCAAAATTAACGTTATGGGCTACAAAAATACTGCCTGCGAGTATATCTAATAGCGGCTTAACTATATTGGCAAATACAGGCGCGTTGTAAACCATACTGTCGCTAATACCGGTTAATGACGTAATAAAACCAGGTATATGGCGCTCGGGGTTAACTAAGCTTGTCCAAGTATCAATGACTTTACCGTGCTGCACTTTAACAATGCCAATTTCGGTAATTCGGTTGCCGCCTTTTAAGCCGCCCGTGGTTTCTATATCAACTACGCTGTAAACACGGTTTGGGTCTACAAACCACTTAACTGCGGCAATATGTACCGTAAAGCCCACATTTTTTAAATTATCTATGGTGGTTAATTGGTTGCGCCTAAGCTTATCGCCTGGGGCTTTTACCTCTTCAAAGTGTACTTGGCCATTATTAATGACCATTAAATCGGGGTAACCGTCTTTTAGCTGTAAATAATGTTTACTCATGGCTGCTAAGTGCGCAATTAGTGCCTCAAGTGGGCTGTTTAAAATAAGCGCCTCTAGTGGCTCTAATAAATTGCTGCGCCATCTAAATAAGCCATTGGGCTGATCAAAGTATTGCGCTGCATTTTTGCATACTAAATTAAGTAATGCTTGCGACGTTTGGCACTGAGCTAAGCGCTCGTTTATCTGTGTTTGCTGCGCTTCATAAAAATTACCAAGCCTTAATACTTGCGGATAAATATCAAACTCATTGCATGGCGGATAAGGCGACTCCACAAATAACTCGTGCCAAAATACTAAACCAAACAAACTTTGCCAAAGCGTGTTTTCGGTATTAAATACAGCCATACCTTCGCGAGTATAATAATCGTTTACGCCCTGCTCTACTTCACCTCGGTACAATTCATCTATTTCTAGCACGCACTGAGTGTCGGCAAGCATGGCACTTAAACGCGAACGTGTTTTTTTATTAAACTTACGCATTAAAAAATCGTCAGCAAAATAAAGTAAATCATCAGTAAGTGGGTTTTCGATAATGGCTTCTAACCGTGCTTTTA
>NZ_AUTI01000293.1:5951-20032 GCF_000497995.1 Pseudoalteromonas sp. TB25 | reverse complement strand
GGGCTCGGGTACTTTAGAAATGTCGGTAAAGTTATTAGCCCAACATGGCGTAATAGCAGAGCGCAGTATGCAATTGGGCAGCAACGAAGCCATAGCAAGGGCTGTTGCTCAAGGTATGGGAGTCGCTTTATTGCCAAATGTAGTCACTGAGGATTTAGTGCAGCTAGGTAAATTAACACGCCTGAGCCAAAAAAATAACGAGCAACTTTCTCGGCCACTTTATCAACTGCATTATAAAGACAGACCGTCTTCACACGCTGCGCAAGCGTTCGAAAAAAGCTTGTTTAGTGAATAATGTTTGATCTGAGCTGTAAGTCGAGTAAGAAAACGGTTGTGTAACATTAATCGCTTATTGTGGTGTTACCTTAATTTATTATATATAAGCCAACTAGTTGAACCCATTGAAAGTACTAATAAATGAAGAACCAATGTTTCACGATTAAATTCACTAAATAGACTGAGTAAAAAAACTGGAAGTATGCTTAAGATTAAAACTACCGGTAATTTAAATAAATTTAACTTTTGGAGTAATAAGCTAATAGGTAATCCGTAAATGAACATTAATGGATAAAAATAAAATAAACTTCCCACCCCTATTGATACACCAAAACCAACACCTGAAATTAATGAACTCACAGAAGTATAGTTTTCGATACCCGCATAAAAATAACAAAAACCAAGGACTGGTAATGCAATTAAAGGACTAAGAATCGCAGCAATCAAATTTTTACGTAGATCCTTAGACATATTAAGACATACCACAACGAGCTTGTAGATTAATTCGTTTTTTATTTGTTTTAATTGATATACAAACCATAGCTGAATTCCTATTTTGGCTCAGCCAAAGGGGTAGGGGTAAATTTTGGCCTTACACATTAAAGTACCAGGAGACTAGTTATATGAGTCCAGCAGCTACCTCATAAACCTATTAGTTAAATCGGTAAACCAAATACGAGCAAGCTGAACTTACAAACCCTGAGTTAAGTCTTGCGCTAACGTACCCGTTGGCTTTTCAATTACGCGTACCAACTCTTTGCCATTTTGTTTAACAATAAACGTTGGTGTGTATTGTAAGTCGTGAGCCTGTGCAATGCCTGCATCGTCTTGCTTGTTGTAACCTACGGCCACATAGTCAATGCTTGCAAGTTGTACTTTCGATGCATCAATTAACTTAATGAGTTTTGGCACTTCGCGCTCACTGTCGTGGCACCACGTTCCAAATAATACAATAAGCTCTTTGCCTTCTAGCTTTTGCATTAGGGCTATATCTTGTGCTGTTGGTGTATACGCTTTGTATTGCTCGTTAAACTTGTCGTAGTCGCTTAGCAGTGCTTGCGTACTTATCTCGCCCGAAAATGGCGCTGTAGCATAGCTTACAAGCGGCATGCTTAAAGCGCACAGTAAAATTAATTGTTTAAACATAAGGTTGCTCTTAATTTAGGTATTAATTTAGGTATTAAACGACTATACCCAATATTGAGTGTGGAGTGAACAACTCAAAACCGTTACTTTTTATCCATAAAAAAGTTAACTTGCGATAAGTTAGTTAAATATTCTCGCCTTACGTCTTTATTCTCAGCTAGCTTGTCTAAATCACCAATTAGGGTAACTAGTTTATTATGAGAATGGCTGCTTGTTTTTTTAAACTCGTCTTGCTTTTCGTCACTCTCAACACGCTCTTTTTTATTCATGTTGTAGCTGTTTTCGTTTTCTTCAAGCCAAATATCGTCAATTAAGCGAATGTTGCTTTTACTAACGGTTTGTTCTTGCATCGCCATTTGCAGCTCGTATTGATTGGTTTGCGGATTAAACTCAAACATTTTTGTATCAACATCAACCTCGTGAGACTGATCGAGCCCCACAAGTTCTTTATTTTTAACGGCGGTGTTTACGTTATAACTCTCTTCTTTGTTGTAGTAATCAGGGCGACTGTATTGATAATCAAAGTGGCTGCTTACATTTTTACTTTGCGTTACACCGCTAAGATCCCCTAATTGGCTTTGTTCAGTTACTTGGCTTAGCTCAATAGTACTTTTAGGCTGATAGTCGCCGTTATCCAGCGCATATGAAAAAGTGGCATCAAAATCAGCGAGCTTAGAAATACTCGCACCCAATGTATTTGGGGCTTTATTACCAAGTCCTTGGTAACGGGCATCGTTTGTAATCATGTTATCAACTAAATCGGCAACCATGGTGCGCCCGTCATTAAAGTGCTGTTCTGCAAGTGACTCCAAATTGCTATAACGCTCAGCCGCCGACGACATACTCGCAAAAGCGCCTTTAAACAATGCAAAGCCTTGCTGCATTGCCTCGTCGCCTTTGCGGCCAAATGCCGATTTTTTATCGTCCTCACTACTATTAACCCGACTATCTTCTAGGCTTTGATCTAGCGACGCTAAATACTGCTGCATTTGCTGCGTGTCTTTAGCGCCAATGGTTGACATATCGAGTGCAAAATCAATGTCGTTTTTCCCACCTACTGCTTTAAACACAAGTGCTTGCTGATTTGATGCTTCATCAATGGAATAACTTAAATCAAGCGTATTCTGGGCAGTATCAAGCGCATCATTTTGCGTTGTTGAAAACGACACATTAAAACCGGCTAACTGCTCACTATTAAAGCCCGCTAAAAAATCTAAGCTCATGTCTGTTTGGTTTGGCACTATAAGAGGGTTGAATGAATTTTCACTCACTTTAAAAAATTCATCGGCCATTTCGCCAACACCCGCCATAACCTGCGTTAAAGCGCCATGTTCAGCCTCAGATAAATTACCATTAACTTCGTAACTTATGCCAAAGCCATCTATCGCTTCACCTGTTTTTTCGTCATAACCTTGCGATGAGTTAAAGGTAATGTTTATAACATCACCCTCTTTAGTTTTTACCGAGAGCTCAAACAGGTAGTTATCGTCATCCTCGTATTTTGTGCGATTAAGGCTTTCCATGTATGGATTAAGTGAACGCTCAACACGTTGCTGGCTTGAGGCTAAAAACGTTTTTTGCTCATGCCCAAGCTGACCTAAACTCGATAAAATATCGCTGGTATTAGCATAAGCACCCTGAATATTTTTAACCGACGTATTTAATCGCTCAATTAATTGGGTGCTATTTTCGTTTTTTAATAACCCCTCATGCTGAGAGCTTATTACGGTGCGCAGGGCGAGTTCTTCATCGGAGAGTTTATAGTTAAGCGTGCTCGGCGTGCTTGAAATTGTAAATAACGAGGTAAGTTGCTGCTTTAAAACGTCCTCTACTTTTTGATTACTGGCTAGTGCTTCGTCAATAGTTTCGTTATTTAGCTGGCTTAATAATTCATCGGATATTTTGGGGGCGTTAGTTTGTAAATCATTAATAGCTTGAAGGTCGCTACCGGTTAGTAGTGAAGGACTCACAGAGGTTTGGTTAGCGTTATTAACTGATTGGGCAAGTAAAGTGCTTAAATTAGCGTGGCTGCCAAGTGCATTATTAACCATGATTATCCTTAATCGCTAAACCCTATTAAGTAATTTATCGGGCACTTAGTTAAAAGCTTTAGCCTAAAGGCGCATTTTTTACCTATTATTTATACAAATAATTTATTAATAAGTTAAACAAACATAAATATATATCTGGTAAAAATAAATCGGATAAGCGTAGGTCGGATAAGCGCAGCGCCATCCGACACTCAATTAATCTACCCACCTTACTCTTAAGGGCTATTTTGTTTGCTTATTACCTTCACCTGTTTCTTTTATTCTTTGTACTAAAAAGTCGACCGCCGCTTTTACTTTTGGTACTAAATAACGCTGCTTTTGATACAACAAATAAACCGCCATAGTCGCATTTTGACTTATCGCTAATTCATGCTCAAACTTAAGCTCTTGCAACTGGCCAGATTCAAGGTATGAGTCGAGCGCCCATCGAGTTGACATTAAAATGCCCTCGCCATTACATGCTTTTTTAGCTAGCCACGATCCGTTATTTGAAATAGCGACCGCAGGCCCAGAAACGTCGTGCCATTGATCATCTACTTTACATAACCAAGGCGTTGGCCCCGCTGGCGTTTTAAAATAAAGGCCACTGTGGCCCTTTAATTCCATAACATTAGTGGGCATACCGTATTTTTGTAAATAGCAGGGTGACGCAACAGGAATAAAGCCGTTATCCATTAGTTTTATTGCTAGCACGCGTTCATTTGGCGCATAGCCACCGCGAATAGCAATATCAACGTCGTCACGCCCGAGTGTCGACAGCTCATCACTTAAGCTAACATCTAATATAATTTCGGGGTATAGCGCGCTAAATTCATCTAGCAGTGGCAGTAATATTTTGTCACCAAAACTTACCATTGAGCTTATACATAATCGCCCCATTGGTGTTGTTTGATAACTGCGTACAGTTTCGTGGCTTTGCTCTAGCTGATTTAATATTTGCTGAACATCGTTATAGTAAATTTGCCCAACTTCGGTCAATTTAACTATGCGGGTCGAGCGCTTTAAAAGCGTCGCACCTAGGCTTTTTTCTAAATCAGCAACTCGCCGTGACAACGACGAAGGCGGCACATCAAAAGCTTTTGCGGCTTTGGTAAAACTGCCCGTTTCAACCACTTTGATAAAATACCGTATGGCTTTTAGTTGATCCAAGTTGCCTCTCCATTAAATAAAATGCTTTATTGTCTTAAAGACAAAAGTGATTCGCATTTTCCCCTATATATAAGCAAATTAAAACAAGTAATAATAATCTTAACTTATCTACACGCTTTAATTTATTTAACGCCAATAGTTAAAGCTTAAAACCAAAGGCTACATTATGATTACTTTGCACGGCTTCGCAGCTAGTAACTATTACAACTTGGTTAAGCATGTACTTTTACACAAAGAGCTGCCATTTAATGAGCACCTTATATACAACAACGACGAGCAGTTTTTAGCTATAAACCCTATGGGAAAAGTACCGGCTATTACCACCGCTGATGGGCTAAATATTGCAGAATCGAGCGTTATTTGCGACTACCTTGAAGAAACCTACCCAAGCAACATGCTATACCCTGAAGATTCAGCCGAGCGTGCTTTTGTTCGCCAAATTATGAAAATAAGTGAGCTTTACTTTGAATTGCCAAGCAGACGCTTAATTCCGTATGTATTTACAGGCTCCCCCGCACCTGAACACGTAAAAGACGACATTCGCAAGCTATTAACGCGCGGTGTAAACGCCCTTTGTGAATTAACGCATTTTTCGCCGTGGATAGCAGGCGAACAATTTAGCATGGCAGATATTTACGTTTACTACGTAAATACAGTGGTTAACGCATTCACGCCAAAAGAGCTTAATTGGGATGTACTGGCCGAAATCCCAGGTATGAAAGAATGGCAAGTAAAAATGAGTCAATCGACTATTGCACAGCAAATAGAGGCAGATCGCCAAGCAAATATGCCTGAGTTTATGCAAAAGGTAACAGCACAAATACAGGCAGCTCAAAGCAAATAATTACGCTATACGCTACCCATTCTCAATTTATAGGAACAGTATTATGACAGATAAAAATATCCAACTTACTTCAACTATCAGCGAAGACAATAAACTCACACTTGCCTTAAAAAACATCGAGATGCCAAAGCCAAATGCCGATGAAGTAGTTATTCGTATTGAAGCTGCACCATTAAACCCATCAGACTTAGGCGTTTTATTCAGCGCAGCTGATATGTCTACTGCAAAACAATCGGGTACTGATGAAAACCCAGTAATTACTGCTGATGTTCCAGCTCAATTTATGCCATCACTTAAAACACGTGTTGGTAAAGCAACACAAGTAGGTAATGAAGGCGCAGGCACCGTAGTAGCAGCAGGCTCATCACCNCCAGCCGCACAAGCATTAATGGGAAAAACTGTTGCAGTAATTGGCGGCGGTACGTATCGTCAATTTATATGTGCCAACGTACAAAGTTGCCTAGAGCTAAAAGAAGGGACTACCGCCAAAGAAGGTGCATCATCTTTTGTTAACCCACTTACCGCACTAGCAATGGTAGAAACCATGCGCGCTGAAGGTCATAAAGCTATTATTCACGCGGCTGCAGCTTCTAACCTTGGCCAAATGCTAAACCGTATTTGTATTGCTGATGGCGTTGATTTAATAAATATTGTTCGTAAACCAGAACAAGAAAAATTACTGCGCGATATGGGTGCAAAATATATTGTTAACTCAAGCAGCGACACTTTTCTTGCTGACCTAACAGCTGCAATAATCGAAACCGGTGCAACTATAGCGTTTGACCCTATTGGTGGCGGCCAACTAACAAGTGATATTCTTAACTGTATGGAAGTTGCAGCTGCGCGCGATATAAAAGAGCACACAATTTATGGCTCTGATACATTTAAACAAGTGTACATTTATGGCGCACTAGACCGCGGCCCTATTACACTTAACCGTAACTTTGGCTTTGCTTGGGCTGTAAGCGGGTTCTTGTTATTTAATGCTTTAGGTAAATTAGGCACAGATACAGTAATGAAAATGCGCAAACGCGTTGCTGATGAAATCACCACTACATTTGCGAGCAACTACACGCACGAAGTGTCATTAGCTGAGGTATTACACTTACAGTCAATTGCCGCTTATTCTAAACAAGCAACAGGCGAAAAGTACTTAATTAAACCTCAAGCTTAATTAAATATTCCTCGTTAAAAATTAAAGACCACAGCGCTTAGCACTGTGGTTTTTAAATATAAAAACAGATGCTAATTAGGTAACTGCTTTTTTGTCATAATAAAAACTTAAAAATATAATGAATGCGCAATAGGCTCACTAATTGTTATTGAATTTATAATTTTTAATACATTCAAGCCATCAATGAAATTTTGGTGTAAATGAATATCTAAATTACTTAACGCATTTAAGAACGTACCTTTAGAAATATCACCTGGAATCACCTTCTAGCATTATAAAATTTCAACAAAAATCCTCTTTGATCAAACTACTCAATAATTGTACTAAATAATGCAATTAGTCATAAATCTGTAACTTTGATCCGCGATAATCTCTATCCGATAAATGAATAGACTCAAGAAGATTAAGTAAGATGAGTACACCCTTAGTGCAACTAACATTTGCACTGCAATCATTTGATGATTCTATGTCTGCGGCGATGAGCCACGCTATGGAATATGAAAAGCTATCGCTAAAAGCCAATGCTGCGCATAACATCACGCTGCAATGTGTGTTGCCTGATGGCGCAAATGAGAGCGATGTTATTTCACTAAGTGCAACGCAGCCCAGTGCGCGTGGGGCGCAGTATTTTACTGAAAAAACGCTGAGCAATGCAGACCTTGAATCTGGTACTGTAAACCTAACTTTAAGTAACATTACACAAAGCCAGTGTTTTGTAGTGCAAATGATGCTGCACGGAAAAAATACGACCTTAAAAGAAAGCCAGCAACTCGATGTGTACATTAAAGCGTTTGAGCAAGGCTATATTCCTGAGCAAATAAAAACTGAACATACCAAGTCACAGGGCGTTCGTAGCTACTTTGCGAGTATGGGTTCTACGTTTTTATCGCTGTTTTAGTGCTGACTGCACTTAAATTACGCGATGCGACAAGTTATTAGTCTGCAAAACTTACTTTACCCATAGTAACTCCCGCAATACCTTGTGCGGTGTTACTTAGGTGTTGCTGCTCTCCTGCTAGGCATTCGTTTGCTAAAATAGCAAATAACACAGCCTCTTTTGCATCGGGATTTATACCTAAATCGTCGGTATTTTTAAAAGCCTTAATACGTGGGCAAAGCGCTGTAAGTTGCGCCATTACTAATGGATTATGAATACCCCCACCACTTGCATACACCACACAATTTTGTTCGCGCTCTGCACACTCGTTTAATGCATTTGCTATAGCTGTTGCAGTAAAGGTATTTAAGGTGGCCATTACATCTTCATGACTTAAATGGTGTGTATTTGTAAGCTGCTGTGCGGCGTTTAAATACGCTAAGTTAAATACCTCTGGCCCTGTAGTTTTAGGCATTGGGAGTTTAAAAAATGCGTTATTACATAATGCATTTAATAATGGTGTATTTACCTTGCCTGCTTTTGCTATTTTTGCGCCATCGTCATAATGCATATCTTTAAAATGTTGCTGTACGTAGGCATCCATAATGGTATTACCGGGGCCAATGTCGGAGCTAAACACACCGTTTGCATCACCATTTTTGGGTAAAAACGTTAAGTTAGCTATGCCGCCCATATTTAGCAAAACCCGACTCTCAGCAGCGCTCGAAAAATACAAATAATCGCCATACACAGCAAGCGGTGCGCCCTCGCCTCCTGCGGCTATGTGTTTTTGCCTAAAATCACCAATGGTAGTAATACCCGTAGTAACGGCTATCTGGTCACTATCGCCAATTTGTAAGGTGCCATTAGTAAAGCTTTTGTGGTTATGCTGCGAATGCGGGCAGTGGTAAATGGTTTGCCCGTGACTTGCTATTACATCAATACTTGCCGGGTTTATTTGCCAAGTATGTAAGCACTGATTAACCATATCGCCATGGAGTTTACCTACCCACGGGTGCAATAAAGTAACAAGCTCTAAATCGCACTCTCGTTTGGCAAATACCTGCTTTATTTTAGTTTTATAATCGTCGTTGTAGTCAACGGTGGTAAAATTTAAAACCTCAATGTGAGTATTTAAGCCCGCGCCCGTTACTTTACACAGTGCAACATCAAGCCCGTCCAACGAGGTACCGCTCATTAAACCAATAATTAAACGGCTTGGTTTTTGGGCGCTGTTATAAAGCGCTTTAATGTGAGGGTGCATAATGGCATCTAAAATAGGTGTAATATTTTGCTTATATTAGAGGACTTTAAAACAAAGTAATAGCCGTAAACCGTTTAATTTAGGTTCTGATTGTTTAACTCTTAAATGATTGTTAAGTTAGTGTGCATACTAAAAATTTATGAAAAAATATGATCACCCTCAGAGAGTTTAAAGCCCAAGACGCGCCTTTTATTATTAATACCTTAAATGATGAACAGGTAACGCGTTATTTATCGTCAAAAATTCCGTTTCCGTATACGCAAGCCGATGCTGATTGGTGGATAAACCAAGGCTCAAAAAACGGCGTAATTGATGCAACAGTTAAAGCCATTGAGGTAAATGGGCAATTTGCGGGCTGTATTGGTGTAACTCCCGGCGAATTTGAATACAACCACAGTGGCGAAATTGGTTATTGGCTTAATAAAGCCTATTGGGGGCAAGGTATTATTACTCGCGCTATTGAACTTATATGCAATGAAGCGTTTGCAAGCTCACACTTAAACAGAATTTTTTGTTGCCGTGTTTGCTGGTAATACCGGCTCAATGAAAGCACTTATTAAAAGTGGTTTTGAGCAAGAGGCTGTGCTTAAACAGGCCATTTATAAAAACGGGGTGTTTTACAATAGCCATATTTTTAGCAAGCTAAAATAAACCATTTAGAATAAATACTCTGCAAAGCTTGAATTACCAGTACCTCGCCCAAAGCTAATGTATTGAGGTAAAAATATATATTTACACTGCTTAGCGCGCATTATTGTTTAGGTTAGATATTAATTTAACGCATAAACATTCGCTAAGTACATTCACTTTAAGAGGAGATTTTTATGTCTGCAACTAGTCGTCAACTTACTTTAGCATCACGCCCTAATGGCGCCCCGAACGAAAAAAACTTTGAACTTAAAACGGTAGAACTTCCTGCATTAAAAGATGGCGAAGTTTTACTACGCACTATTTACCTATCATTAGACCCGTATATGCGTGGTCGTATGAGTGATGCTAAGTCGTACGCAGATCCAGTTAATATTGGCGATGTAATGGTTGGCGCAACTGTGTGCCAAGTAGAAGAGTCTAAAAACGATAAGTTTAACGAAGGCGAATGGGTACTTGCCTACACAGGTTGGCAAGACTACGCCATTACCGATGGTGAAGGCTTAATGCAATTAGGTAAAGAGCCTGCAAACCCTTCATACGCATTAGGTATTATGGGTATGCCTGGCTTTACTGCTTACATGGGTTTACTTGATATTGGCCTGCCTAAAGAAGGCGAAACCGTAGTTGTTGCAGCAGCAACAGGGCCAGTAGGTGCAACGGTTGGTCAAATAGCTAAAATTAAAGGCTGTAAAGTAGTCGGTGTTGCTGGTGGTAGCGAAAAATGTGCACACGCCGTTGAAAAACTAGGGTTTGATGCCTGTATTGACCACAAAGCTGATGACTTTGCAGACCAACTAGAAAAAGCGTGTGATAACGGCATTGATGTTTACTACGAAAATGTGGGCGGTAAAGTATTCGACGCCGTATTACCATTACTAAATACAGCAGCGCGCGTACCATTGTGTGGTTTAGTATCGCAATATAACGCAACTAGCTTACCAGAAGGCCCAGACCGTTTAGGTATGCTAATGGGTCAATTGCTTACTAAGCGTATTAAAATGCAAGGCTTTATCATTTTTGATGATTACGGCGACCGTTACGACGAGTTTGCACAAGACATGCAAAAATGGCTACAAGACGGAAAAATTCAATACCGGGAGCACATGGTAGAAGGCATCGAAAATACAGTAGACGCGTTCAACGATATGATATCCGGTAAAAACTTTGGTAAAACTGTGGTTAAAATTAATAACCCACTTTAATTTTATACGGCTTNAAGCCACAAAAGGACTGACATGATTAAACTACACCATTTAAATAAATCCCGCTCTAAACGTATAATTTGGCTTTTAGAAGAGCTAGATGTTGACTACGAAATTGTGGCTTATCAGCGTAATAAAGACACATTCCTAGCACCTGACGAACTAAAGCATATTCATCAACTTGGCAAGTCACCGGTAATTGAAGATGGCGGTTTAATTATTGCTGAATCAGGCGCTATTACCGACTACCTTATTTCTAAATACGGCAACGGTAAATTTGCTCCAAAAGTAGATACCGCTGAATATGTTGACTACCAGCAATGGCTGCACTTTGCAGAAAGCTCAGCAATTTTACCGCTTTTACTTAAAATGTTTGTACTAAAAGACGGCGCTAAAACGCAGTTTTTAGAAGGCTATGCCGACGCTGAAACAGCCAAAGTAATTAGCTACTTTAACGACCGCCTAGAAGGTAAACGTTATTTAGTGGGCGATACCCTAACGGGCGCTGACTTTATGATGTCGTTTATTGTTGAAATAGTTAAAAACTCAGGTCAATTAGCGCACTTTAAAAACCTCGTTAAATACGACGAGCAATTACAAAGCCATGAGAAGTTTCATACAGCTAATGAGCTAGAAGCAAAGTACGACTAAACCTTTATATAATATTTTATATAACACTAGGGGCATTTAGCCCCTTTTTTAATGCCTGTAAAATATGCCCCGCCAAAGTTACACTTGTAAACTAAATTAACAATCACCTACCTTATTGCTAATAAAACTTTAATTAATAAGGCATAATGCTGCTATTGTTTAAGTATTTTCACTAATAATACAAGCTGCTCTTGCGCGTATTGACTCACACTTGGGATCAACCATGACCATAAACATGCGTTTAACGACCGGCTTTGGCGTAATTTTATCAATGATGATTATTTTAACCATTATTGGAATTTCGCGCGTTAGCCTTATTAATAGTAATATTACCCACATGACCGACGTAAATTCGGTAAAGCAACGTTACGCAATTAACTTCAGAGGCAGCGTACACGACAGAGCAATAGCCGTGCGCGACGTAGTACTAATTACCGAGCAAAGCAGTTTAAGTACCGTGTTAAATAACATACAAGAGCTAAACGCATTTTACCAAACGTCAAGCCGCGCTATGGCTAAGCTAATGGGTAATATGAATAGTGAAGAGCGCGCTTTAATTAATAAAATAAATCAAATAGAGCAGCGTACTCAGCCTTTTATTCAAGGTGTAATAAACGCTAAAAATGCAGGAAACCTAAACGAAGCTAAACGCATTTTATTAACCGATGCGCGCCCTGCGTTTACCCAGTGGCTAAATGTTATAAACCAATTTATAAATCTGCAAGAGCAAGCAAATCAAACCACCACTATTGATACTCTCGATATTGCCAGTTCATTTGAAATTTGGATCATTTCGCTCACCGCGCTTGCAATTTTAATAGGTGCAAGCGTTGCGTATGTTATTAGCCAACTGATCAGAAAGTCAGTAGGTGGCGAACCACAAGAAGCCGCCGAAGTAATTGCCCTTATTGCCCAAGGCGATTTAAGAGGTGATGTGCAGTCGTGTTGCCCAAATAGCATGATGGCTTCTGTAGGGGTTATGCAATCTAAATTAAAAACCATTGTAGATAGCATTATTAACTCATCTGAAGAGCTTTCTACTCACTCTGCAAGCGTAGCGTCTGGTTCGCAGCAAGCACTTAGTGCCGCTGACGCACAAGTAACTTATACAAACTCGGCAGTAAGTAGCCTAGAAGAAATGAGCCAAAGTATTCATGCTGTTGCAGGCTCTGTTAAACAAACAGAAGATAACTCAAAAATAACCGCACAATTATCGCAGCAAGGTAGTATTGCAGTGCAAAAAGTAGCGGCGGAAATTGAGCAAATTTCAGTAACCGTAAAAGCCACCGTTACCCAAGTAAATGTTTTGCAAGAACATGTAAAACACATTGGCGATATTTTAAGTGTGATCCGCAGTATTTCTGATCAAACAAACTTGCTTGCACTAAATGCGGCAATAGAAGCTGCAAGAGCTGGCGAAACAGGCCGAGGGTTTGCTGTTGTTGCTGACGAGGTAAGGCAACTTGCCCAGCGTACTGGTGATGCAACAGGCGACATTGAAAAGATGATTTTGCAAGTACAAGAAAACACACAAGCGTCGGTAACAGCTATGGAAACCACAGTACCGCAAGTAGAAAATGGCCTAACGCTTACCCATGAGGCAAACGAGTTACTGCATCAAATACAGCAACAAGCTAACGACTCATTAAGTAACGTGCTTGAAATTGTTGAATCAACATCAAACCAAGTAGCCACCGTGGCGCAAATTAGTACCGGCGTTGAAGAAATTGCCAGTATGTCTAAAGAAACCAGCATGTCGCTTAACCGTAACGCACAAGAAGCTGTTGCATTAGCTGACCTTTCAAACACGCTTAAAAAGTATATTAGCTACTTTAAAGTTTAATTTTTATAGTAAGTAATAAACAAAGGGGCTTTTAAGCCCCTTTGTTGTTTATGTACTTTAATAATAGCGGACTATATACCCGCTAAATCGCGCTCGGTAATACACTCGTCTGAGGCCATTTCAAACTCGCGGCAAACTAATGGGCGGTTTTCGTAAATAGAGCACATAAGTGTATTGCGGTCGAGTGCTTGGCACCAACCGTCGTCAGCGCGTTTCATTACTTCGCTGCCCCATTTATCGTATTCAATGTAGTTAAATGGCACGCCGGTGTCGGTTACTATGCGCACTTCTAATTGGCAACAACAGGCTTGGCAGTTAGCACACGTAACAGGCTCTGGGGTAGTAGAAATATTTTCAACGGGAATAACAATATGAGGCATAGTGGCTTACTTTTTTGAATAAGCCACTAGGATACAGTAACTAATTTAACGCGCTAGTAGTTTTGCTTTAATATCGCTGTAACGCATTTGCTCGCACAGTGCAAAACCACTCAATTGGCGCACTTTATTACGCGCAAATAATGGCACACTCATCCCCGCTAAAAAGCGGCATTGGGTTTCAATACCCACATTATGATTACCTTTGTCTGCCATATGCGCTAAAAACTCATCTACCTTTTGATAAATAAGCTGCTCCTCAATATAGGCAGGCTCTATAGAGTATTCAAGCTTAACCGCATGGCCTCTACACACACTACAATGCCCACATTGCTGTGGTGCATTTTGATCGTCAAAATAGCGCGCTAAGTTATAGCTTAAGCAACTTTGTAGCTCAAAAAAGCGTACCAGTGCAGCAATACGTTTAATTTCGGCTTGTTCTTTATCACTAAAGTAGTCGTGTAGTTGCTGGGCAAGTTCTGGGTTATTTATAACCTCGCTATGCACTTTGTATACTTGGGTAATACGTTTGGTTTCGAGCGTTATTAGTTTTTTTTCGGCTAGGTAATCAAGGGC
>NZ_AUTI01000293.1:0-5946 GCF_000497995.1 Pseudoalteromonas sp. TB25 | reverse complement strand
CTGCCACTACGCGTTTTCGATCAACCTGCGCAGCTTGCGTAAGGGAGTCAAAATTTAGCGTGCCCCATATTTTTTTAAAATCGGTATGGCTAAATATTTGCGTTAAAAACGCTTGGCGTTGCTCGTCAAATTGGCTTAGTAGCTCATTTTTATCAACCAAAAATTTATATTTAAAATCGGCGTAGTAAGCATATTGCGGCGTTATAGCGCCTTGCATTTCAAGCTGTACAAGTAAGGTTTTAAGTGCCAGTTGCCTAATATTACTTTCACTCGATAAGCTGTATTCTTGCATTTCCCATTGCTGGTGGCTTTGGCGAATATCGTTAATTACGTATTCAATACCGCTAAGCTCTGGGGTGTCGCCATATACAAAGTTTTCAACCGTATTTAGCCCATCTAAATTGGCAAGGGTGTAGCAGTTTGATGGATTGCCATCGCGCCCTGCTCTGCCAATTTCTTGGCTGTAGTTTTCTATCGATTTTGGTAAATCGTAATGTATAACAAAGCGAATATCCGACTTATCAACGCCCATACCAAAGGCTATGGTTGCCACCACTATGTTAATTTTACCCGCCATAAAATCATCTTGAATTTGCCAGCGTAGCGTATCTTCAAGCCCCGCATGATACGCCACCGCGTGCACACCTTGTGCACTTAGCACATTAGCAACTTGCTCGGCGCTTTGCTGTAGCGTTACATACACAATACCAGGGCCATTTTGCGCGCGCACAATGTTGGTAAGCTCGGTATTTTTATCGGCGGTTTTAACGCTCAACACACTTAAATCTAAATTGGCGCGATAAAAGCCCGTTTGCACAATACACTCAGGCGATATAGCAAATCGCTCTGCCATATCGCGTTTAACTTTTTTAGTCGCCGTTGCCGTAAGCAGCAATACTAAAGGAATATTAAGCTCTTCGCGGTAACGCGGTAGTTTAAGGTAGTCGGGTCTAAAGTTATGGCCCCATTCAGATATACAGTGCGCTTCGTCTACCACTAACATCGAAAGCGCCACCTGGCTTATAAACTCTCTAAAACGCTCGTTTTTAAAGCGCTCAACCGACACCATTAGTACTTTAATTTTACCATTTCGCACATCATTCATTACGGTGCTGCTTTGCATTTGATCTTGGCTCGAATCAAGGCTTGCCGCGTAAATACCTTTGCTATTTAAAAAGCTAATTTGATCTTTCATCAATGCTAGTAAAGGCGAAACCACTAACGTTAAATTTGGTAAATGCAACGCAGTTAATTGATAGCACAACGATTTACCCGAACCGGTCGGAAATATAGCCAACGACGATTGACCATTTAAAAGCTGCTCTATAGTTTGTTGTTGCCCTGTTCTAAATTGGCTAAAACCAAAGTGCTGCTCAAGTGATTGAATTAGTGGCGTGGTCATAAATGTCCTTTTGATGGCTAAACAATAGTCATGCTTATAAAAATGCGGTGTAGATGAAATATTTGCAACTCAGTATACAACAAATAACATTATTTATTGCTGACATCACCTTTATTTAAGCGCAAACTAGAGCACTATAAAATGAGTAGTAACTGCTTGTTGCCAAAATAATTTATTGATACCCAAGTTATCTTAAAAAACTAATAAAAATACAGATCACTTGGGTATATTATTTTTGAGGGCAACGTTATGAATATTACTACACCTAAAATCGTCGTTATTGGCGGTGGTGCTGGCGGATTAGAACTCGCAACGCAATTAGGTCATAAATTAGGAAAGAAAAAACAAGCTGAAATTCTACTAATAGACAAAAACCGTACCCACATATGGAAGCCGTTACTGCACGAAGTAGCGACAGGCTCTATTGACCCCGATTTAGATGGCGTTGTGTATTCAGCCCATGCTGCAAAACACCACTATAACTTTCAACTTGGTACTTTTTGCAATATAGATCAAAGCAATAAAACAGTTACCCTTGCACCACTTTTAGATGAGCTAGGCCACACAATTTTACCCGAGCGCACCGTGCGCTACGACCACCTAGTGATTGCCATTGGCAGCGTAAGTAACGACTTTAATACCCCAGGTATAAAAGATCACTGCTACTTTTTAGACTCAAACCAACAAGCAGAGCGCTTTCAGCATTCATTACTCGACAGCTTTACACGCCTTCACCAAGACGATAACCAACAGCAATCACTTAATATTGCCATTGTAGGCGGCGGTGCTACCGGTGTTGAACTCTCAGCTGAGCTTTATCATGTGTCTGAACTATTAAAACTTTATGGCTTAACAAATATGTCGTCTAAGCGTTTGCATATTCATTTAATAGAAGCCGGACCACGTATTTTACCAGCATTACCTGAGCGTATTGCCGTAAGTGCAAAACGTGAGCTATTAAAACTTGGCGTAAACGTGCGCGAGCAAACACAAGTAAAAGAAGGCACCGCACAAGGCTTTATCACCAAAGACGAAGAACACATTGATGCCGATATTATGGTGTGGGCAGCAGGCGTAAAAGCACCTGATTTTATTAAAGACTTAGGTATTTTTGAGCTGACGCGCAGCAACCAAATTCAAGTAAACGAGTTTTTACAAAGCACCGTAGACGAAAGCATTTTTGTATTAGGCGATTGCTGCGCATTTACCCAAGCCGACGGTAAGCAAGTACCACCACGCGCACAATCGGCGCATCAAATGGCGCAGTGCGTCGAAAAAAATCTAATCGCAACGCTAAAGCAGCAACCACTACGCGGCTTTAAATACAGCGACCATGGCTCACTTGTTAATTTATCAAGCTACAGCACTGTGGGTAACTTAATGGGCAACCTAACCAGCAATACCTTTTTTATTGAAGGTAAAATTGCCCGCTTTATGTATATATCTTTATACCGTATGCACCAACGCGCCATACACGGTAGCGCAAAAACCTTTGCATTATGGATAAGCGAAAAAGTGCTGCGTGTAGTGCGCCCTAAAATGAAGTTGCACTAAAAAATTAAGTACGCTCACAAAACCACAAAAAAGCTTTAAGAGTTAATAAGTATTATCTCTTAAAGCTTTTTTGCACTTTGCGTACCTAGAGTAGTACGATGTGAGAATATTTTAATAACATCAAAGGATTGGCGGTTATGAAAAAGCGACTTCTCGGACTTATAATTATAGCGGCTTTGGCAGTATATCTATTTAAAACCCAGCCTAACACAGCCGCTGTAGAGCAGACCAACGTGGCTGCACCAAATGCCACTGAGCCTAATTTAGTTAATAAAAAGCAGCCCGTAGAAGGCACACCGCTAAGAATAGTCACAGATCTAAAAAAAGATATTCGCCTTTGTAGAGATCAATCACAGCAACAACATATAAAAATAAATAATTTAAACCAATCGCTTGTTTCATTTTTTGTGAGTGAGCTTAAAAAAGGGACGTCGGTCCCCACGCTTTTAAAGTATGCAACCCTATCAGGAATCTATAAGCGTCAATATATTGCCTTTTTAAGAGATGCCATAGTTGCTGAGCAAAAGCAGCAGCTTAGTATTACTAGCTCTTTAGACGAATTAGCTAATTGGCAAGGCATTGAGGCAATTAAAGGCTTCACCAATGATAAAGTAAAAGAAATGATTCAACAGCTTGGAGATAATAAACATAGCCCTTCAGGACTGACTCTGAGTGTACCCCTTGATGAAAATGTACAAAAAGAAACCCTTTATGCTTTATTAAACAACACTGATACATTTACCACTTACTCTAAAACGTTTATTAAACTTGAGGGCAGTGAAGTTATTTCCCCGGCGACATTGTTTGTGCTTAATGCAAATAAATTTACGCCAAAAGAGTTTGAGCAGGCAATTTCAACTAACCAATTTACAGTTAATGAGTTAGCTACTGCAATTAAAAACAACATTCCTAATGAGTATATTTTTGCGCTTATGAAGCAGGTGCCGGCACTGGATGCTATGCCGCTGTACGAAGAAAATTCTGTTTTATATAACATGGCTGATATTGCCGTAAGCCAGTTTAATTTACCGCTTGTAAAAGCACTACAACAACTAGGCGTAACACCAACCAATCGGCCTGGCTTATTTACTGGTTTAGATGTTGCAATAGTAAACCTGCCTAGAAGTGGTAACTTAACGCCAGCCCCTTTAGATGCAAAGCATACTCAAATGTTGGACTACCTCACAGAGCAGGGCTATAAAGCTCATAGCGGCAATGCTAATGACGGCCTAAATGGCAAAGGCGTTTCTTTTGTAAGTGATTTTATTTACCAGCAAGGCGCCTATATTAATGGGCAGGAAAACCCTGAGCAATATGCTTACTTTAGCCCTATTGGTAAAATAGACAACGCCACATTGCCCCAAGTGAGTGAGCCCGATAATTCTGATGTTGCACGTTTTTTAGTAGATTTGAAGCAACAAAAGAAAGAGCTAGATAATAAAAGACAAAACTGTGAACTATTACAGCAGCAGTTAAGCGCTACTGAACAATTACACTCTACTATGCGAGCATATAATACGGTGCTAGAGGTAAAAAAAGAGCACGGTAATAACTTCGAATATGTTTTACAAGAACAAGACCCCGTATTAGTTAATTACTGGTGGAGTATACTAAACAATCAGCTTTCAAACGATAGAAGTCATAACGCGTTCAGCGAATATTTGTCTAAAAAAGATTACCAAAAAGCTTATGAGTACAGCCTTAGTACACCATTAACTCAAACAGAAACCGATACACTTTTTTCATTCCTACTATTAGAGCCTCATGACTTTATAGCGATCTGGCAAAGCCGAGTTGAACCTAAGCCACCGAGTGATTTAGCAAGATTAAGTCGTTTTCCTCTTAGTCAATGGCAAAAGCTTAAACAAGCTGGTTTTGATTTTTCGATTACCGATACGTATGGGCGCGACGTTTATGTACAAGCTGCATCGTCTTCTGTCGAGGTAGTACAATTTCTAATTGATAATAAAATACCCGCTGATTCAGAAAAATTAGGCGTAGATATACTCGACCTAGCGCTTGAGCAAAGCTACACCAAAGGGGAGTTAAGCCCAATGATTCCTTTAGCCCTGCAGCTTGTTGAAAAAATTGAACCGAATCACCTTTCTCGCGCAGCACGTTTAAAAACGTTTTATCCTGAGGTTTACGAGCAATTAATTAAGTTAAACCCCGCATTAAAACCCGCAGAGGGCACGCAGCTAAATCACTATACTTTTAATAACCTATAACCCGCACTTTTAATACGCCAACAAATTAGTTGGCGTATTTGTTACTAACCCAAATATTGTCTTTAATATTTAACATTGTCTGTGTAGAGTATTTAAAACAACTAAGGAAATTGGGTTATGACGGGTAAAACGCTAATTTTTAACTTTGACGGCACAGGAAACGAGCCCCGTGATGCAGAGCAATTTAGCTCAGAGCATTTTAAAGAAGACTCTAATATTACCAACATTCTAAAATTGCATTTACTGCTTGGCGGTAAATTAGAAGACTCCCCCATTACTCCTTTTGCTAACCAACTCAGTTTTTATTATCAAGGTATTGGCACTAAAGGCAGCCGCCTTAAACGCATTTTAAACCAAACCCTTGCACCTCGTGGTGACGACGTAGCCAGTATCTTAAATCAAGCATTAAGCGACTTTAAAGCTCACTACCTAATAGGCGATGCCATACTGCTAACGGGTTTTAGCCGAGGCGGTGCACTTGCTAGGCGTTTTGCCAAAATTCTAGAGCCTTTAATTGCTGATAATGTTTACGTATGTGTGTTTGATACCGTCGCCTCTATTGGCTTATCAAAAGTAAGTAAAGCTACACGCGGCGCAGAGCACGTTATTTTTGAAAACCACACCATTGCCAACAACATTACTCACGCGCTGCACTGCGTAGCCCTTGATGAAAAACGCCGCGCCTTTGAACCCACACTCATGAACCATCAAAGCAATATTACCGAGCTATGGTTTGCAGGTGCGCATTCAGACATTGGCGGC
>NZ_AUTI01000292.1:0-9423 GCF_000497995.1 Pseudoalteromonas sp. TB25 | reverse complement strand
TATTAAGCGACAATTACGGTGGCCGGTCTAGCGACAATTATCTTGGCCGGTTGATCTGATAAGGTTCGGTACAGCAGAACGGAGGAGTTCACTGTGCCGGGAACACGAATCACTGATCAGCAGGTCACTATTTATATGAAACATAGAAAGCGTAATAGCCAAGTTATCGCGGCTGCGAAAGCAGGTATTTCTGAACGTTCAGCAAGGCGCATTGATAAACTGGATGAGCAGCCATTGTCTAATAAACGCCAATGGCGAACACGTATAGATCCACTTGAATCTATCTGGGACAGTATTGTTGTCCCTCTACTTCAAGGTGATGCTACGTTAACTCCAGTGGGAATTTTTGATCATCTTTGCGAGTTTCACACCGACAAATTTAACCCGAGCTCACGGCGTACATTAGAGCGTCGAATTCATAAATGGCGGGCACTGTATGGCTCAAGCAAAGAGGTCGTATTCCTGCAAACACACGAGTATGGCCTATTAGGTATATGTGATTTCACACATGTGAAGTCACCCGTTACCATTGCTAGTGAACCCCTTAAGCATATGTTGTTTCATTATCGTATGCCCGCCAGNGCGGTGAAAGCTTTGCTGCTTTTTCTGATGGTGTGCAAAACGCATTTAAAGCAGCCGGCGGTGTGCCTAAAGAAGTGCGTACAGACAGTCTCAGTGCCGCCTATCGTAATCATACTAATGATAATGATTTTACAGAGCGCTTTAATGAGCTAGTTATCCATTATGGCTTTAAAGCGACCCGTAATAACCGCGGTATTGCGCATGAAAATGGGGCTATTGAGAGCCCTCATGGGCATCTTAAATCGCAACTGGAGCAAGCATTAAAAATCCGTGGTAGTTATGACTTTCAGACAAGAGAAGTCTATGAATCGTTTGTTGCAGACATTGTTGCTCGCCGTAATCGCCGTGTAAGTGATAAGTACGCAGTAGAGCAGCGACAATTACACGCTTTACCACGGACGATGAGCGTCAATTACACCGAGCATTATCTAACGGTGTCACGTACGAGTACTATTTCATTGAAACGTGTTACCTATAGCGTCCCGTCACGCCTTATTGGTAGCCGATTACTTGTTCGTTTATATGACAACCGCTTAGAGCTGCGCTATGGCAGCGATTTAGTTCAAACGTTAGCGCGTGTCTATGCTTCTAAAGGGTGCCGTGCACGCAATATTAGTTACTTGCATGTTATTGACGCATTGGTTAAAAAACCATTGGCATTTCGCTACTCACAACTACGTGACGACTTACTCCCAAGCGACAATTACAAAGCTATTTGGGAATACGTTAATACTCATCTTTTAGCGGATGAAGCGAGCTATTACATGGTAAAACTGCTCCATTTAGCAAAACAAAGTGGGTGTGAACGTCAATTAGGACGATTTGTAGCAGTGTCAATTACTCAGCGACAATTACCGGCCATCCGAGAATGTGAAGCGCAATTTTTAGTGATTGCATCAAACATACCCACAATAAAAATAAAGCAACACAGCTTGAGCGCTTATAGCAGCATGATACCGGGAGGTCTACATGGATAACTTCACGGCCTCGTTACCTTTAATGCTGAAACAATTAAAGCTTAGCACCATGCTTCAACAGTGGAATACCCTGGGAAAAAAAGCGATGGAAGAACAATGGAGCCCGCAGCAATACTTGTCTGAGCTGTGCCATGTTGAACTTGCGACACGCGATGACAAACGCCTTCAGCGGCTTTTAAAAGATGCAAAATTGCCAATGGGTAAACACCTTAGCAGCTTCGACTTTACCCTTGTTGATGGGGTTAGTAAGCCCCTTGTTGCTGATTTAATAAATCAGCCGGATTGGTTGAAGCACGGTGGCAATATATTGTTATTTGGCGCCAGTGGTCTTGGTAAAACGCATATCGCCAGTAGCATCGGTTATGGCCTTATCGAGCAGGGCCATAAAGTTAAGTTCGTTGCCGCGTCAGCGATTGTTCAACAACTCCAGCAAGCAAAGCGACATTTACGCTTGCAAGACGAACTTGTAAAGCTCGATAAATACAGCTTATTAATCGTTGATGACGTTGGTTACGTTCGAAAAACTGAACAGGAAACGAGCGTGCTGTTTGAATTGATAGCCCATCGCTATGAGCGACACAGCATGATCATCACATCAAACAAATCATTTGAGCAATGGGATGAACTATTTGAAGATTCAACGATGACAGTCGCGGCAATCGATCGTTTGGTTCATCATGCCACGATTATTCATTGTGAAGGTGACAGCTACCGACGCAAAACAGCGCTCAATAAGAGTAAATAAAATTCGGTATCAACCGGCCAAGATAATTGACGCGGAACCGGCCAAGTTAATTGACGCTAGATAGGTTTTAATGCTTTTTGCTTTATAAGCAAGGTTAGCTAACTGTACCGCTTGGGTTGGCGTCAAAGTATTCATATAAGTTCCCTTTAAATTAATAGTTAAAGTTTACATGATGTGTAAATCGCAAAAGCGTGGCTGGTATCTTCTTTAATTGGAATATCGTATGTTTGCGGCTCTTTAGAAATATCGCACTTCAAGTGTGCAAGAAGCTCTTTAAGTGTGTCACTTTTTTCATGAATTGAAACAAGCGTGTACCATAAAACAATTCCTTCTGGCGTGCCGTTTTCTAAATAAATATGCTGAACCAACGAGTCGTTATCAAACATATTAGAGGGCTTACCTGTTTTTATTGTTTTTTCTGTAAAAGTAAAATAACCGTGTTCGTCTGTTGTGGTTTCGTCAACGTATTCATCGCCATAGGTGAGTGAGCGCATTACTTTAGTGTTTGCAACTGGCTGCTCATTATCTAATAACTGCCCCTTTACTGGAGCCGATAAATAAAATTCTTGTTTATTAAAAAAGCCAAACATATCCGCACAAGCCTGTGATGTAGTAAAAAAAACAACAGTAATAGAGACTATTACCAACACAAAAATTTTTAAACGCGATAAAAACAAAGCAAACACTCTCCCAAGACCTAGCTATAAGCTACTAAATGTTTATGGCCAATTAATTACACCAACCATATTTATATTAAAAAAAAGTAGGGGAACATACTAATTAGGTACAATTATACTGCATGTTTTTTAATCAAAAAACAATCCTAATTTAATTATAAAATAGCGTATATATTAATTTACCAATACTACTAAACGCGATACCGCCCACAAGCAAAAAACCATATATAAAACTAATAGCACCAGCGGAAGGATCGCTCCTTTTATCAATTTCTATACATGCCGTGCACACAACAAAAAATATAAAAAAGTTAGCGATAACGCCTAAAATAAAAGCATGCCCAAATAACGGTGATACACCTGCCAAAACTGCGCCCAATATTAAGAGCGAGCCTGAAAATGAATGTTTATTAAACCGGCTCTCAATCATTTTTATAACTAATGTTGCTAACATAAAGAGTAAAAAGTATAGCGTTGGCCAAAACTGATAATATAAATACCCCCAGTTTAAAAGCTCACCTGTAGTTGATGAATAAGTTTGTTCACCTATGACAGGCGCTGAAGCATTCGCGGCATTTTCGCTAAAAAAATATCCTAACCCACCAATAATTAATTTTATAATCCCAAAAAATAAAAAACTGGCAATAGTAAACCCGATAGCGTCATCTCTTGTTAATCGCTTTTTAGCTTTGCTTTTTACAATAATGGCAAGCATTAAACCTAGTAGGCATACACTTCCTAAATAAAGTAACGCCTGCCAAAAGTTATCAGAATAAAATACAGCTAACCCTGGTGCTATAAAAAGATACATAGCATCTTCGTTATC
This sequence comes from Pseudoalteromonas sp. TB25, assembly GCF_000497995.1. Classification (NCBI taxonomy): domain Bacteria; kingdom Pseudomonadati; phylum Pseudomonadota; class Gammaproteobacteria; order Alteromonadales; family Pseudoalteromonadaceae; genus Pseudoalteromonas; species Pseudoalteromonas sp. TB25. The sequence continues at coordinate 5,616 of NZ_AUTI01000292.1, read as the reverse complement.
TAATGAACGGCTTGGAGTACTCCGATCTGACTCTTTAAAAAGAGCTAAATATACAAATAAAGGCTGTAAAAACAGCATTAAAATACTCGTGGTAATAAGGCTCATAGATCATCCTTGATGAGAAAAAATTAATGCAGCACAAGTGCTGCATTAATATTAAAAATTGAGTGTGTAATTATGATGGGGGTTATAGGTTTATTTTTTGAAAATATGTTTTAAGTTTTAAAAGCCCCGACTCAAGTTCGAATTTTTGTATTTTAGGATTTTTGAATTTAAACCCATTAGAAATATGAGTATTAATCATTGTCGCCATACCCTCAAACCCAGCTGGCGCACTAGCAACTAAATCGCTCAACAAAGGGTTTATAAGCACTTGATGCTCTTCTATTAAAGCTGGGTCTTCATATATATCGTAAACAAGGTTAGTTAGTGTTTGTTGGCTTTGTTGTTCCATATCATTTCTATAGCGCCTTAGCTTAGGCGTTCATAGCTCCTTTATATTTCTAGGTAAATACATTTAAAGTTTAATTTTCAGCTAACGAGGCTTTGGCTTGCTTTTGTATATATTTAGCGCGATGCTCCCAATCAGCTCTGTTTGCATAATTTATAACGTAATCAGTATGGGTAATCACTTTATTCCACATACCAAGTCTTTGGTAAATAGTGGATAGTTCAAAATGTGCCGAAACAGTTTGAAAGTTTATTTCATTATCATGCAGTAAATACAATTCATATAATCGTGCAGATTCTCTTAAATCCTTTTTTACAAAGTGGCCACTTCGGTAAATCCAAGCAAGTTTTTTTAAAGCACTATACTCGTTATTTGCAATACGAGAGTTAATTTCCTCTAAATAACGAGTACCATCTCCGGTGTGTACGCCTATGTAATATAAAGCCTCCCAATCACCAAGACTATATGCTTTTTCACACCATGCTTCTAATTGTTCAGGTGCATGCATTAAGCTTTTTTGGCATTGCTTAGCGGCCTTCTCTACAGTTAGGTTTGGGGAGTTAATATCTATATTAGGAAAAAGTGATGCTCTCAAAACCGAAGAAAATACAAAACACCAAGTAAAGATAATTATTGATATTATTTTTACCATTGTAGTGAACCATCACTATTCACACGCTTTTCAGGTATGTGCACTTGAAAAGATTTAACAGATGATTCGTACGGGTAGCCTTCTCGATAAAAATAAAGCTCTTTTAGGGGGTTATCCTGATTCGAGTCACCTGAGCAACGTCTATCACTTATGCAACTTAACCCTCCAATAAAGTCGATAAAGCGTACATTGAAAATATTGTGATCTTTAAGAAATACATCAACACCAGGCTGGTCTGCTGCATTTAGTACAGCATGAAAACGATGCATAAAAGCAACAACTCTATTCTGACTTGAACGGTTTAATATAGTAGCTAAATTAACTGCCCAAAGTGCGTTTCTATAAGTATGAGTATCAAAGCAATCGCCTCCTATACCCTTCTGTGAAGAGCATACACTATCCATTATATCCATTGTTTCAACTAACACGTCGAGCGCGACTATTTTCATTCCAATATCGCGCGCAGCCTTAACAAGTTCACCATACGCATGAGGTGTTAAATAGCCATGGGTCCAATACTTATTAAAATACTGCTGTATAACTTCAAAGCCTTTACCTGTGCGCTGATAAAAGTCTATTTTCTCTTGCATAGCTCTTGGTAGCATTTCGATTGCAAAATGTGTAAAACCAGCAGCTTTTAGCTGTTTGATTGCCTTTATTGCTTCATACTTATAACCAGCAGTGCTATGGCTTGATTCACCGAGCATCACTAAGCGCGCATTACCGGCCATTGTTTTATAATTTACATCCGTGTTTATTTTATTCACTGTATTTCCTTATGTTTAATAACTTCGAAGGGCTTTTAAACTAGATATTTTACATTTACTAATTGTGGCCCGCTTTATAAAAATGGCTCAGTAGTTACCTGAGCCTTAATTTAATTACTAACCAATACCCAAATGTGGTGAAACCTTAACCGCAGCAATTACAACTCTACTTAGCTTTTCTAGCATCCAATATAATATTTTTTTCGCTTGAGCGTATGTAAAGTCAGCAGCTATCACTCCAGGCTTACCGACAAAGTTTAATATGTGTCCTAGTAAACCTTGGCAATCATCAGCGTACTTTGCGGACATTTTGGATATTTCAACCAGGCTGCGAGCTAATGCATCATAGATAGTTAGCGTTCCTGCTACTACACCTTGTGCTAGAATGCTTGTTATTTTACCACTTTCTCTTAGTAGTGTTAGTAAGGCACTAGTTATCTTCTCTGCCCAATGAGCATTAAATGATGCATGATGGCTATTACTATATTTTAGGCGTGTCATGGTTAGATTAGATAAAGACCCCTTTTGCATACTCTTATAATCAGGGTAACGAGAAGCAGTATTAATATATCCAGGTGAATCGCCTGCCATTTTATGAGCTGCACCCGTTAGTGAAACACACGTACTTAGCCTATATTCGCTCCCTCCATGTACAAACGGCCAAACAGGTACCATAGGTACAGGATCGCTGCGATGAACAGCCCTATAAATTCCATCTAAACTCGTCTCACTTTGCATCGCAAAAGGCCCATGGCCTACTCTAGGAGATCCAAAAGTATATAACTTAACGGGCACTTTAAATCTTGCTTTTATCCAGCACGCAGCCAAAGTAGCTAACGCACCACCAAGACTATGACCAACGCAGTGAACTGGTCGACCGCCAACCTTACTCAATATTGCTGCTAATTGTGGTTTAATAGACTCAAAAGTTCGATTAAATCCCGCATGAACAGCTTTATAATTTGGTCCAACAGTTAAACCACAGTGCAGATCTGTTAGGGTATCAGCAATACCAGCAGTGCCACGAAAAGTAAGAACAACTTCCCCTTTGTGATCCCCTTCTTTTGAGCCAATACCAAAAAAGCCAAAACCTGTTGAATGATTTAAAACATGCTCAGCTACAGTACCTGATACACCAGTAAAAGCAGACTTTTTTGCATCAAAAACAAAATGTTTACTTATGACTCTACCTGGCTCTATATTTGAGGAGCGATCAGACACAACGCCAATACTATCGTATGCAAATTCAGCTAATTGTGATGCAACACTAGGTGATAAAATATTCATATAAATTCCCTTTTATCTAAAATCTTTAAAATAATCTTCGCTATCTTCTATCTCATATATTTCAAAATCATGTTCCCATCTACATATACTAGAAGCATCAAATTCCAAATTTGGATTATCATAATTAGGAAAAGTAAAGTTTACTTCTGTAGATTCTAAGTCAGCATTTAAGCTACTTAACTTGTATTTATATTCACTTCGCTCTTTTATGCCATTGAGCTTTGAGCTCCAAAGCTCATATTCTTCACCGCCATGAATTGCAGTAATAAGTTGATAAGTAACTTCATGGGAGAACATATCACCGGGTATTTTTGACTCAACAACAACTTCTGGCATATTAAAGGTGCCATCGGAAGCTGTAATGACCTGATCTTCTTTTTCAATTTTATGTGCAAATTTAAGGCTGCGATTAATTAAAACACCTTCAACGGGATTGCCGTTTAAAGTAATAATCCCTTTAACTTCAGAGCACATATGTACGTCATATTTTTTTATTAAACCAAACATAGTGGTTAGGGCCTCCTTACCTATATCTCTAATTATTTAAAATAAGTACCATTAATCAAAAACGTGAAAGTAAATGACTTTCAACCGATACCTCATTAGCCATATCATGTTGAATGCGCGCCATACACGCAGCAAAGTGCTGCTTCATCTAATAGTGCTTGCTATTTGAATTGGCTTCAAAAGAAACCTGTAAAGTCACCTTTTTTCTATTCTCTTGTTTTTATTAAATAAATGCATAAAACAGATAATACCTCTCAGTTGCTCGCGATACTGTTTGACCGTTCAATTTAAAAATAGATTCAGCTTTACTTAGCTCTTCACCTTGTATGACCTTTTGCGTAAGTCCGGTGCCTTTACACAGCTTATGCCAGCGAAAAACAATCGCTTTGTCGTTTAATCGATTCGCTTTTTTATCATCTACATACAGCACTAAATGGGCGTAGTTACTAATTACTGCATAAGCACACACGCCAATACAAAACACTTTGGCAAGCAGAAGTAACTTTTCTTCAACACAGCCTCTTCGATGCACGTAAGACTTGCCAGTAAAATGGTCTTCGCCACATAAAAATACACGCCGAACACAACGCGAGATACAGGGGGTAATATTTTGTATCCACCAAACTTACTTGACGCTTACTTGGGTAATGCCATAAAACACCCTGCTAATTTTTCACAATAATTAAACAGTAGCCACTACTTAAAGAGCAAAATTTAGGATGGGTGTCTTGTTTATTTTACAACATCCATATTTTTAGGGTGGATGTCTTGATTATTTTTTTCAGATAGGAGTTAATGATAATAAAAAAAGATCAAAGGAATCAGTAATTAACTCGACATTACTAAAATTCACTTCTTCTTGTGATTGTGCTTCACCATCTTTGTTCCAAAAATAAACTTTTCCAAAAAACTCCCCTTCAACACCCAAGCAAATTTCATTACCAATTCCATCTCCTGCTATCGGTAATAATTGATTTGGTAAACTTCCACTCAGAAAACCTCTTCTAGCAAAGATAGAAATGCTTGTATCAGTGTCACTTATACCGTAAAAACAATCCAATGGTATTGTATATTCGTCATCCTCCTTGTCTACATACTCACATTCAACCTCCGGATATCCTCCATTATACTTTTCTAAAAAGTTTGTGTATTCTTTAGGCGGTGTTAATCCGTATAGAGAAAACTTCTCAAGAATTTTTTTAGTCGATAGCTTTGGGTAACTGTTTCGGATTTCCATTTGATTAAGCCTCAAAATTATAAGTTGACCGACCACCATTATGCCGTACTGCACCATGAAGGTCTGTAGGAATTAGAATTAATTTTGTTGAATTTTCTACGTGATGCCATGTGTAATTATCAGGTTTTCTCCAGCCTTTCACCCTCTTTTTCATTAAATTATTAGCATCTTTCATATCAATAGCAGAGCCATGCCTTTTATTACCGTTTTTAGTCAAACTGTCTGGATTAAGTTTCGGTAACTCTACAGTGACCAATTCATTATTAATCTTGTATCCATATGGTGAAAAATCAGGGAAACCTGAATCACTAAAAACCACCCCTTTTGGGTACTTACTCGCCAATATCTTTAAATCTTTTTCCCGACTAATTCTATCAATATTGTTTTCTTTTGCTAATCTATCTTTCATAATTGGATTCTTTGATATATCAAAACTAAAAACATCACCCGCAAACTCCGAATTTATTGGAGGCTTACCATTGATCATTTGTAATTTATTACTAACTTCAATATCACGCGTTACTTTTATCGGTAAAGGATTTGAGTTCAATACCCCAGCCTCTGGAGTATTCAGTTCAACCTTCAGACCTTTAGCCCCATTCAAAACAGTCTTACCGCCAGCTAACGTAGCAGCAATTTCAACTGACTTGTGGGCTATTGTAGCAAGTGCTGGTGAACCTGTCGCCTCAAGCGTCGCATCACCAAGCGCTGCCAT
>NZ_AUTI01000291.1:0-2704 GCF_000497995.1 Pseudoalteromonas sp. TB25 | reverse complement strand
TGCGCTTGGTATCTTTCCAGCCTCCTAACTTTGCCAGTTCCTGATACGCCCATGACATATTTGGAGCAGTTTCAGGCAATGGTGTTTTTATTCTCTTTAACCACAATAACTTCCATGCTTTGGGAGATAACAGTTGTTCACAACTTGGAGAATCAGGCTGCTCATTGGTGAACTTTAGTTGCAATATTCGCGTCGCAATAAAGCCATTAATCGTCACCAATCTTTCCATGTTATCTTGGCTTTGAAGGCGTAAACTTTCGATATCCGTACCATCACTTTTCCAGACTTTATGGTATTCCTCTACAAGCCAACGGTGCTCATAGTAGGTGATGATAGCTAAGGCGTCTTCTTTGCTGGTGACTGGTTCACTGGTTAATAGGTGCCAGCTTAAGCCATTCTTAGCGTTTCCTCGCTCTGTACAGCCGACATAGTAAACTGGGAGGGAGTGTCCTTTCTTATTGTAAGGCGCTTTGAGTGTCACTGGCGCATAGGTGATATCCAGTGTTGCGCTTCGGGCTTTTCTTCCTCCTTTTTGTGCAATGTGGATGTGTTTGGTGCCTGCACTCATCAGCTCGCTTGCAAACGCATAGAGCTTATCCTCACCTTCTTCAATATGACGACTTTGCATCGAGCGTACGACGAATCGTTGCTGCTCGGTCAGTTTATACTGCAAGTATTCGTAGATGTCCGCTTCGCGGTCACACACCGATATCACGTTCGCCATTTGTCCTTGCAGCCGCTCTGCCATCGCTCGTGACGCTGACTCCCACTTGTAACTTTCTTTTTCTTCGTAAGAAGTCGTCGCGTGTTTTTCTCTTTTTCCAATCGTGTTGATATCACGACTCCAGCGAGACTGTTCAATTAATCCCACAACTTGCTTTGTGTCTGGCGCAAACAGTAATACGCTATGAGCTAACAAGCCTCGTTGTTTTGCTCCTCGTCCGACATGACCCAAATCATCTCGAATGGAGGAATGTTTATAAATTAGTGTGGTCGTGTCTTCTAATGCGAGCAACAAGTTATGACTTTTTGCTTGTTCAACCGTGGCTTTAAAGCCTGACTCTGCTATAGCCGTTGCGCCAATATTCTCGTTGCGAATAAAGCGGTAGGCACCTTCCATATCGCCGGGGGATTGAGTGATGTTTACAAGTGGTTTTCCTGGTTCATTTGCAAGCGTTGATGCTAACTTTACCAGACGCGCTGTTCTTCTTGGATCACCTAAGTCCGATTTACCGAATTGTTGTTTTGCCCAATGAGTATGTTCGTTAATCATAATGTGCCCTCAAACAAGATTTGAAGATCTGATCATGACATTGAGATTTAGTTCAAAAAAATCCCCGCTAATTTCTTAGCAGGGATTTGTGTATAAGAGACAGCTTAAAAAAGCGCCTTGCTAACAAGTATGTGTGCTTAAAACATATCTTGGTAGGAATTTGTTGTGCTAAATGTAATTGCTTTTTCAAAGCCAGGTAACTGAATACTTTGCTCGCCTATTACAATGTCGTTGTCGTCAATAAGTCCGTCGCCAAAGCGGTAAATAAGCTCATATTGGCCTAAATCAGCTTGAGCTTGATACGTTTGTTGCGCGGCTTTAATTGCCACGTTTTTTTGAGCGTAACTAGTCATAACGTCATCGCCATGGCGCTTAGCGAGCATTTGCATTGTCACTTTTGGTGAAAGTACTATTGCTGTTGCATTGTTACCGCCAAAGCCTTTTGAATTTATAAAAGCTATATCCATTTCACTGCATTCGTAATGGCTATTACGAATATCAAGATGATCGGTGTAAACATCATCAGCCACTTTATCAATTGTGGTAATACCCGGCATAATGTTGTGACTAAATACACCGAGAGCTATCGCTAATTGGTCGCCACTTGCAGGAGCTATAGTATGACCAACATAGGCTTTAGGCGCTGTCACTTTCCAATTATCAATAGCGAACGTTTGTGCCACTTTGTGATATATCAGCGACTCTGTTACGCGGTTTAACGGTGTACTTGAGCCATGCGCTAAAATAAAGCTACGTTCTTGCAAAGCTTCTTTGCCTAAAAGGCTCGCTGCTAAAGCAGCCGATTTAGCCATGGTAATGTAGTTACCAGGACCAGGTGACGTAATTGATTTTTTTATACCATCTGCATTTACAAATACATCCGGCACAGAGCCCATTATGTCAGCGCCTAATTCAAGGGCTAATGCATCGTCCATTAAAATAGCAACTTGTGCGCCTTCACCTAATGTAAAGCCGCAGTTATCCCCAAACGGGCGGCTACTTTTGCGATAATCTGGTTCTTCATCATTGGATAAGTTATCTAAGCGGCGCAAACCTTCAACATTTGCAAGTGCGCTCATGTTACCAAAGCCTTCTACAACTTCTGGTGTAATAGCACACTCAACACTTGCGACAACCGCAACGCGTGTACGCCCTGCTTGTATGTCATTAACCGCTGCACGTAAATTATATAAAAAAGTTGCACATGCGCCCGAGGTCGAAAACGTAGTACCTACATTGCCCGTAACATAGGCATTAATAAAATCGGTAGACATTGTATTTAAGCCCAGTGCTAACTGCTTAGTGCTAACACGGTCGCCTTGTTGGCGCGCTTTTACTAAACCACCTAGGCCTTTGTCGTCCATTTGGCCAATTACCGATGCTGAATAGGTACCAATTTTATCTGGCTCTACGCTATTCATAATATGCTGC
>NZ_AUTI01000290.1:0-23306 GCF_000497995.1 Pseudoalteromonas sp. TB25 | reverse complement strand
GGGGCCGCCGGTACGTTTTTAGTGGGAATATTGTTTTATAACGATGCAGCTACATTTGGTCGTATTGCGGGAGTATTAATGATTATTAGTGGTGTGATAACACTTAAAATAAGCTCTTAGAACCAGTTCTTAAAGCTATAAAAATTATAACAGCGCAGGTATAAAAGCCTGCGCTTTTTTATGCCCTTAATTCGGCAACATAACCAAAACAGCGGCAATGGCTATGAGTATTAAGCCAGCAGTATCTTGTTTCTTAAGTGGCTGCTTTAACCAAAGAACGGCAATTAGCATGGTAAAAAACACTTCAACCTGTCCAAGTGTTTTAACGTAAGCAACGTGCTGTAAGCTCATTGCACTAAACCAGCCAATAGAACCGACACAACTAAAAACACTAATTGCGGCTGTAGTACCTTTGTATTGCCACAGTTTACTAAGTGTTTGCGGCTCTTTTAATAATAAATAGCCCAGTAGTATTAGTGTTTGTAAGCTAATTACAAACAGCAAAACCCAAGCTGCTGAGTGAGGAAATAATAATCCTGAATTTAAGCTCGCTTCTCGTACCCACAGCGATGTAAGTGCAAAGCAAGTACCACAAGCCAGTCCTAGTAATGCTGTTTTAGCATTAAAGTGTTTAACGCTTGTTATGCCACTGAGTAGCAATACGGCAATAGCGCCAAAAAACACACCAAGCCAACCGAGCAAAGAAAGTGCCGAGCCAAAAAATAATACACCTAAAATGGCTGCTACTAACGCCTCGCTTTTGGCAAGACCAGCACCTACGGCGTAATTATTCATTTTAAATAACTTAACCATTAAACCAGTGGCAAGTATTTGCATCACACTTGCGCCTACAATAAATCCCCAAAAGGCATTATTAAACGTAGGCATGGCTGTATCTTGATATTGATACAAACCATATAAATACACCGCAGCAATAGGGCCTGCGATAATAAAGCGAGAGAGTGTTACGCCAGCCACACTCACATCGTTACTTAATTTACTTTGCAGGGCATTACGCCATGCTTGCATGAAAGCGGCTAAAAAAGTGAAAAATATCCAGGTCATGGTCGTCGTCGTTAAAATGTAAGGCAGTAAAGTTAACAAGCTTTGTGAAGTAAAGCGATGTATTAACCATGATGTTGAATATTCATCATCTGCGACATTATGTCGCACGGGTTTAAGGATAAATTTAGCTATAGTAGGTCTGATGTTATTGTTAGCCGCCAGAGTTTGTCATAAACGTATCTGGCGGCTTTTTTATTGCGCTTATGCTAAATTATCCGAAACATTAAAAGGATAAATTATGACAACATTAGTTGTATGTGCATTACTTGCGGTATTAATGCCTTACTTTGCAAAAGTGCCGGTTGCTATAGCAATGGCAAAATTAGGTCGATACGACAATAAACACCCAAGGGCGCAACAAATAAAATTAACCGGCTTTGGTGCACGGGCGCTCGCTGCTCATCAAAATTGTTTTGAATCGCTTGCTGTTTTTGCTGTCGCTATTGCAGTTGTACTCGGCACTAACTCTGTAGGTGCAGTGACCGAAATGTTAGCGGTTACGCATATTGTGTCGCGTATTTTGTATTGCGTATTTTACTATATGAACCTAGATATAATTCGCTCATTAGTGTGGTTTATTGGTTTGGGTACGGCCATTGCCATGATTGTGGTGAGTTTGTAGGTTTATATTTTAAAACCACAAAGCAAGCAGCCTAAAAGGGCGCTTGCTTTGTAGTCTTGAACAACTCGTGGCGTTAATGCGATACTTTAATTCGCTCAATTAAATCGGTAGGCGCCACTTCACTATTAATCGCAAAATCTAGTTGCACAAGTACATCTTCAAAACCTGAATCTGATGCTTTATATTTCCATTTTGCTAGCGCCTCTTTCGCTGATTTATCAAAAACATCTTTAGGTTTAGATTGAATAACACTAATATTTTTTGTTTTACCGTTAGCTGCAATATCGTATTTTAATACAACAGAGCCGCTGATCCCTTGTTGAGCTGCTTGTATTGGGTAAGCAGGTTCAATGCGTATTGTTGGTGAAATATGTTCCTCTTGCGTTTTATTTACTTCTGGTTGCTTTGCAATTGCTAAGCCGCTTAGCATGCTTGCGGCTACAAGTAATAAGCCACCTTTAGCAAGCTTTGAACGCTCCCCGCTGTGTTTTATATTAGTTAGTCGTTGTAACATGGTTTTTTTATCTCCGTAGTGTGAATAAGCCATAAGCCCTGTGGGCGCATTTGCCGCACAGCTTATTAAGGCTTTGCTATATAAAATATGTTGTTGTGTGGTTTTATTGCTAAGTACGCGTTCATCACAAGTCAGCTCTTGTAGTCGGCGCATGCTTGCGTAGCAAAACCAAGCTAGTGGGTTAAACCAAAGTAAAATAGTAGGTAGTAATATAAGTGCGTTTGTTAGGTTGTCTTTGCGTTTTATGTGTACGTTTTCGTGCTCTAAAATAAGCGCTAATGTGGCTTTATCAAACTGGGTATTGTAGTTACTCGGTAACACCAGCTTGCTGTTTAAAATACCGACCACCATTGGCGTGGCTACATGTTGGCTGGTATAAGTTTTAACATCAGCGGTAAGAGTGCCTTCAAATTGTGTTAACTCAGTTAACTGCAGGCTTTTAACAAAGCGGGTATGCGTAATAAAGCTAGCTATTAATAACCCAGCGGTAATAAGTACATACATGAGCGCCCAGCTAATACCCATTTCGTGTGTAAAAGGCTGGTTAGGGGTGATTAAGTAATGGCTAATATTGCTATTTTGCAGTGGTTTAATCGCATTTGGTAAATTAGCAATCACCAATGCCGCAGGTAATAGCCATGCTAATTTATATACAAACCGCGAGCCAAGGGCTTTTAAAGTAAATCGCTCAAGTAAAATAAATCCACAAAACAAAATACTTAATAGTAGTTGCTGCTCAATTAACCAATTGAAACCAGTTTGAATAACCATGTTAATCCCTTACTTTTGGTTTTTTTCCCAGTCATCTATAACTTTTTTAAGCTCGTTTATATCTTGCTGAGAAAGCTGCTCCGATTTAGCAAAACCACTTACAAGTGGCGCAATACGTCCACTAAAAAATCGCTCAATAAAGTTTTGGCTTTCTTTTAAGGTGTAGTCGGCGCGCTCCATACAGGGAGTATAAATATATTGGCGACCTTCTTTTTCAAATGTAAGTGCGCCTTTTTTTACTAGTCGACCTAGCAGGGTTTTAATGGTTTTTTCGTGCCATTGCTTATCGTCGCTTAAGCGCTCAATTATTTGGCTCGCGGTGGCGGGGTAGTTAATCCAAAGTGCGTCGAGCACGTCAAACTCTGCTTTTGATAATTCAATCATTTTATTGCCTACAAGTGTAATCTTTAATTTAAGACTACACCTGTAATCTATTTTTGCAAGTTTATTTTTAACTTTTTGAGATGTAGTTAAGTGACTTGGTATTAGATTTTTGAAATATCGGTTTTATTAATTTGTATATATTGGTTTTCAGGTAGGTTTAGCTTTGAAAGGGTGAGGTCACTAAATTGCACTCTAAATAAGTCAATTACTTTGTATCCGCAGTAATGCGCCATTTTACGTATTTGTCTGTTTAGCCCTTGTTTTAAAACAATACTAAACTGATTGCTGGCTATTTTATTTACCTCACAAGGCAGGGTTATGTGTTTATCAACGGGTACGCCTGCTGCCATTTTTTTACAAAAACCATCGTCTAAAGGCTTATTTACGGTGACTAAATAATGTTTAGGCTGGTGGAAGTCAGGATGTATTAGTTGATTACAAAAATCCCCATCGTTGGTCAAAATAAGCAAACCGCGAGAGTCTTTATCTAATCGACCAATAGGGTAAACGCGGGTGAGTGTGGGCAAATGGTGAATAAGGCTGGCAGGGTCATCAATATTTAATTTGCAGTCAATACCTACTGGTTTGTGGTACGCAAAATAAACTAAATCGGCAGCACCTTTAATTTCTTTTTCGTTCACTATTATTGTGTCTTGCTCATCAACGTGATCTATATGATTCGCTGGGCGATTATTTACAGTCACTACACCTTCATCAATTAAACGCGATGCCTGTTTACGAGAACAAATACCTGCATGGGCAATATATTTAGCGAGTCGGATTTTTGTGCTCATAACGTGTGACGCCAGCGGCTAATAAAAATTTGATCGTGATTATAGCAAAGCTGCGTATCGATAATGTTAAATAACCAGAACTCAGGTTAAATATAAAAAGGTAGCCAAGATGGGTATTAAATTTTCACAGTTAAAAAAGCACGAACCGCTACAAAAAGTTATTGTTCACTCGTTAGATATGGCGCTTTATCAAGTATCAGTGATGATTAATAACGTTGAATATTATGTAACAGAAGACAGCGGTGAGTTTTTAAGAGCACTCAGCCCACTGCATGTACAAAAACGTTTTGAAAAAATAGCGTACGCACAGATGATGTTAAGGCAAACAAGCGCTTACGACGAAATGTGCGGCCAGCCGGATAAAACCAGCAGCAATATGCTTGAAGTACCTTATGGTAAAAATAATCTGTATTGATGGTATGAGTTTGCTAATATTCGCTTTTTAAGAAGCGCAATATGTACCAATTACAAGCAGATCACTCCGACGCATTAAGCTCTATACTACGTAGTAAAATAGTTGAATTTAACGCCGAGCATTTTGATGCGCAAAGGCTGCCATTAGGCTATAAATTTACTGATGAGCAGGGCGAGCTTGTTGCCGGTACTAGTGGGTGTGTGTTTGGAAACTGGCTGATGATTAGTTGGCTTTGGTGTAGCGATAGTGCGCGAGGTAAAGGGCTTGCAGATAAACTGCTAACGGCACTTGAACAAGCAGCTATTGAGCTAGGTGCTACAACTGCTCAGCTTGATACACTTGATTTTCAAGCAAAACCCTTTTATGAAAAGCGCGGTTATAGTGTTAAGTATCAACTTAATAATTACCCACGCTCAGGTACGCGTTACTTTATGGAAAAACCACTTTAATTTTTGCTGGCTATTTTGCTTTTAGTGGCTCGCCTTCAAAGGTAATACCTAAAAAAGGTGTTGCCTCTGGTGCTAACATAAACGTGCGAATGTTCATATGATCATCCCCTTTAGGGTTTTGCAGCACGTCTTCTCGGTAAAACTTACCAAAACAATCCAACGTATTTTGTTTACTTAAATCGTTTAATTTAGCAAATGCAAAAATTTTACACGAGCCGTTGTTCTCACTCGCAGCGCTAAGTAATCCATGGTTATTAAAGCCACATGCAGTAAAGTCGTAATTTGCTTCTATCACGGCCATTGTATCGGTAAATTGAATGCTTTTTGGGTTTTCAGCAAGTGCTTTTAAATAGTTATTTAGTGTCATGTGTTACCTTTGGGTTTTTAATTATTTAGCGCTCAACTCTAGCTCATCTGTTTGCTGATTTATATTGAATTTAAATCGCGATAAAAAGTTCATTCCTAGCAAACCTTGCCCACGGGTGTTTTCAATGCTTAGCACTTCAAAACCATAAATAATTTGCGAGCCCACTTTAAACGATTCAATTTGATAACGCTTTACAACAATTTGACCATTCGCTGTATTTACCGTTACATCGCCTAAATACAAAGGTCTTGGCGAAATTTGCTTAATAATATTTGTAGGTAGCGAGGTTACGCTTGCGCCTGTATCAATCATTAGTTCGGTCGATAGATTGTTATTTATTTCGGTGTTTATTAAGTAATGCGCGCCGTAAGGCGTTAAAGCAACAAAGTCGTCTTGCGATTGTGCTTTATTGATCATCGCTTGCAGTGTTTGCACTTGGCTTTTTAGATTGTGCTGGTTTGGCATTCGATCAAGGGTTGCTTGTGCGCTAATTAAATCGCCTTGCTGAAAGTAGGCATACGCAAGCGGATATAAAAACTGCGCGTTATCGCTTTTATAATCAAGCCAAATTTGTGTTTGCTCAATAATAGCTTGCCAATTTTGTTGCTCAGTTAATGTGTGTAATTCGTTTTGAGTGAGCGTATTTAAACGTGTATTTACATTACTTTGCTGATCAGCAGGCAGTAATGAATTAAGCTCAAATAAAGCAATAATGGCATTTTGTGTTTGCTCGCTATTTATTAAATACTCAACCTGTAAATTAAGTAACTCTACGTTATAAGGGCTGTTATTTAATAGCGCATTGAGAAATGACTCGCTGAGTAATAAATTGCTATTTAGCCATGTTTTAAGCTGCACTAGCCACGATGAATAAAGGTTTTTTGCGATTTCTGGATTGCTGTTTTTGAGTTGTTGATAGCTACTAAGTGCGGCTTCAAATTGGTGTTTTTTAAACTGCTGCTTTGCCGTATTTAATAGCGTATTTTGTTGTTTAGGCGATATGCTTTTTTCAGCACCTTGCGTTTTTTGTACTTTGGTTGGCGCGGGCTGCGGCCACAATAAATAAGCGTTAAGGCTAAGTGAGCCAATTAATAGCAAGGTAATTAGCTTGGTATAGTGGCTCATTGTGACCTCTTATTTAATGCAATTGGTATTATTTAATAAAGTGCGTTAAGGCATGAATATTGGCTATTTCAATATCAGCCAGCCCTTTATAAGCATAATTGGCGCCTTGATCGTTTAACCATACCGATTGGCAACCGGCATTATTTGCGCCTTGTACGTCGGTATCTAGGCTATCGCCAATATGTAAAATTTCACTTTTAGCAACGTTTAAGTGCTCGGCGGCTTTATCAAATAAGGTGCTGTGAGGTTTTGCTTTACCGTGCATACCGGCTTGTAACACGAGTTCAAATTTATTGTGTAAGTTAAAGCGTTCAATTTCAACATTACCATTAGTTATAGCAACCAGCGTAAAGTGCTGGGCTAAGTTATCTAGCAGCTTTAGTACGTCGTCGGTTACCACTATTTTACTGCGCGCATCGGCAAAGGCGTTGTAGGCAGCATCGGCATGGTACTCTACCTCTTGCTCGTTCAAATCTAGTTTAGCAAGGGCTAAGCGCAATGTATGTTGGCGCCATTTAGTGACGTTATCAGCAAGTTCAGGTAACTGTAATACGGCTTCATTGCGGCATTGTTGCCAGTATTTTTGGCCTTGGGCTAAGTAGCTAGGGAGCGCGTTTAAATAATCTTGCTGCGCTTTAACCGCTGCTTTTATAATGGGGTGATTGTTGTAAAGAGTGTCGTCTAAATCAAAGCTCATGACAGAAAATGGCTTAATAGCACGATTAAATCGGATCATATTTATTTACCTAATCAGTTCGTTTTTTTGCACGAGGGTGAGTGTTGTCGTACACCTTGGCTAAATGTTGAAAATCTAAATGCGTATACACTTGTGTAGCCGACAAACTGCTGTGCCCTAGTAATTCTTGCACAGCGCGTAAATCACCAGATGATTCTAAAATATGTGACGCAAACGAGTGGCGCAGCTTATGCGGATGAACCTGCGAGCTAATACCTTGTTTTATTCCCCACTCTTGCATGCGTAGGCGCACTTGGCGAATCGAAATACGGTTTTTTTGGCTACTTAAAAATACTGCTATTTCATCGGGCTTTGCAAACTGAGGGCGTATTGTGAGCCATTTTTTTAATGCGTCTAACGCTTTTTTGCCCACCGGAATTAATCGCTCTTTATTACCTTTACCACGCACTAAAATTTCACCATTGGCAGCGCTAATATCTTGCATGTTAGCGCCAACTAACT
Source organism: Pseudoalteromonas sp. TB25 (assembly GCF_000497995.1). Classification (NCBI taxonomy): domain Bacteria; kingdom Pseudomonadati; phylum Pseudomonadota; class Gammaproteobacteria; order Alteromonadales; family Pseudoalteromonadaceae; genus Pseudoalteromonas; species Pseudoalteromonas sp. TB25. Next base: position 15,602 of record NZ_AUTI01000290.1, on the reverse strand, counting down.
CGCTTATACGCAGCCCTGATGAATACATTAACTCCATCATTGCTTTATCTCTAATTGCGAGAGGTTCGTCGTCGGGTATTTCGAGCAAGCGTGCCATTTGATCTACATCGAGATTCTTAGGTAGGGGCTTTGCAAACTTAGGGCCTTTTATACCTATTGCCGGATTATGGTAATGCGATTGCTCGGCAATATTTTTTGCTTTTAAAAACTTATATAAGCTGCGAATACAACTGAGCTTTAAGCTAATTGTACGGCCACTTAATTGCTTTGATCGCAGTGCCATGCTGTAGCGGCGAATATGTTCGCCTTGTACGCCAAACCAGTCATCACATAGTTTGCTAAAATAAAGGGCTGCAAAGCCAAGTTGGCTTACGTATTGATTAACTGTGTGCGCTGAATATTGTTTTTCAAACTTTAAATAATCGCTAAATAGCGTTATGGGTGTACGCCAGTGGTCGCTTAGCGCGGTAATATTAGGCGCATCGTCACTCATGCTAGTTTTTGTAACCGCAGGTGTAATGCGTTTATAAAGTCGAGCACAAACAGGTTATCTTGCGCGGGCTCAAAATGGTTTACGTTATTGCTACCAAACGCCAAAATAGCGATAGGGTGCTTGGTGTCGCCAATTAAATAAATAGCGACGGATTGTGTATCTTCACTAAATAATTGTTCGCGCTCTTGTTTATTAATTCGCCCTAAATAATGCCCAGAATGGGTAAGGCGATGCGCAATAAGCTCGTCGTACTCGGGATTATATTTTACTAATTTGCAGTCGTTAACATCTTCACTTGAGCAGATTATATTGCGTAGATTATTTGCAAGAGTGTCAAAGTCGTCATGATTCCAAAGCTGGCGATGACATTGGCTAAACAAACGATATACGAGCTCGTTTTGCGTTGCATGCTTGCTCATAGCATCTATTTGGCTTTTTAAAAGCGTGTTGTGCTCGCGTAATTGACGTTGCTGAATATGTACTAGTGACGTTGCACCTTGAGCTTGCTGTTGCAGCTCAAGTTGTGTGAGTAGCTCGGGGTGATGAACTAAAAAGTCAGGATGTTGCTGTAAGTAATTAATAATCTGCTCTGTACTTAGCTCGCTCATAGTGCTACTTGTCCGTCGAAAACATGCTCTGCGGGACCAGTCATGCGTACCGGGTGACCTTCACCACTCCAGCGCACTTGCAAAGTACCGCCCGGCAAATCTACTTGAACGGTTGTTGATAGTTTATTTTGCATATGACCAATCACCATCGCTGCACATGCACCTGTGCCACAGGCTAGGGTTTCGTTAACGCCGCGCTCCCACACTCTTAGCTTAATGTGTTCTTGCGATACAACCTGCATAAAGCCAATGTTCGCTTTTTGGGGAAAGCGTTCATGGTTTTCAAGCAATGGACCCAATATATCAACTTGCGCGGTGGTTACGTCGTCAACCTCTAGCACGCAATGCGGGTTACCCATAGATACCGCGCCACTAAATACAGTGTGTTCTTGCGTTCTAATAATATAAGTAAGCTCGCGTTTGCTGGCTTTTAACGGAATTTTACTTGGCTCAAAATTAGGATGGCCCATGTTAACAGTTACTTGACCGTCTTTTTCTATGTAGAGCGTTAAGTTGCCCGACTTAGTCGATACACTAATTTTGTGCTTGTTAGTAAGGCCTTTCATGCGTACAAAGCGGGCAAAACAGCGAGCGCCGTTACCGCATTGTTCTACTTCGGTACCATCGGCATTAAAAATTCGATAATGAAAGTCGAGATCAGGTGAATATGGTGCTTCAACCATCAGCAATTGGTCAAAGCCAATGCCAAAGTGGCGATCTGCCAGTTTTTTGATTTGGTCTCGCGACAAAAAAACATTTTGTGTAATGTTATCAATCACAACAAAGTCGTTACCTAAGCCGTGCATTTTGGAAAAATTAACTAACATAGCGCTCTAATTCGGTTTTGCTCTGTGCTAATCATGCCACAGAGCAGCTAGTAGACAAAAACGTTTATGGTAAAACTTTCTCACCTTGATAAAGGCTTTCAATAGTTTCGCGTTCACGAATAAGGTGATGCTGCTGACCATCTACCATAATTTCTGCAACACGCGGGCGCGAGTTGTAGTTTGAGCTCATTGTAAAGCCATATGCACCCGCACTTCGTTGTGCAAGTAAATCGCCTTGTTTAAGCGCTAGTTCGCGGTCTTTTCCTAAAAAGTCGCCGGTTTCGCACACCGGACCCACAATATCAAAGTTGTGAGTAGGTGTTTCGTCGTCGCGAACGGATACCGGAATAATTTTTTGCCACGCTTGATAAAGCGCAGGGCGAAGCATATCGTTCATACCTGCATCTACAATTGCAAAAAACTTGTCTTGGTTTTGTTTAATAAATTCAACTTGAGTAACCAAAATACCTGCGTTAGCTGCAATAGCGCGCCCTGGTTCAAAAATAAGTTCAAGATGTTTGTAGTTAGCTAAGCGTTCGGTAACTTGCGCTGCATATTCACTTGGGTGTGGTGGTTGCTCGTTGTCGTATGGCACACCTAAACCGCCGCCAATATCTAAATGAGTTAGCTCAATACCGTTAGTTTTTAGCTCATCAATAAGCGCCATTAATTTATCAAGGGCTTCTAAAAAAGGTCTAACTTGCGTTAATTGAGAGCCAATATGGCAATCGACACCAATTACTTTTAAACCAGGTAAAGCCGCTGCTTGTTGATAAACACTCACTGCTGTTTGAATATCAATACCAAATTTATTTTCTTTTAAACCGGTAGAAATATACGGATGTGTCTTTGCATCTATGTCTGGGTTTACGCGAATAGAAATAGGCGCTTCTAGGTTAAGCTCGCAAGCCACTTCAGAAATACGCTCAAGCTCAGACGCCGACTCTACATTAAAACATTTAATGCCCAGTTTTAATGCGTAAGCTATTTCGTCAGACGTTTTAGCCACGCCTGAAAAAACCACTTTAGAAGCATCGCCTCCCGCTTTAATTACACGCGCTAGTTCACCTTTAGATACAATATCGAAACCCGATCCTAAGCGCGCTAATATATTAAGTACGGCAATATTTGAGTTTGCTTTTACAGCGTAACATACCAAGCTTTTATGATTTTTAGTGGCGTTAGCAAATGCTAAGTAATGGCGCTCAAATGTAGCACGCGAGTATACATAACACGGCGTGCCGTATTGCTGCGCTATGCTTGCTACGCTGACGTCTTCGGCAAATAATTGGTTGTTTTTGTAGTTAAAATAATCCATTTATTGCTCCTGACTTTGCGATGCTTTAGCTTGCTCAGCGGTAGTGGCTGGTTTAGCTGTGTTTTGAGGTTGGTTTTGCTCTGTTTGTTGCTCTGGTAAATATAACGGACCGCTTTGTCCGCAGCCAGCTAAGGCGCTTAACAGTACAGTGCTTATTAATAGTCTTTTTAATTGTAAGGTATGTGTCGCTTTCATTAGATTAATACGGTTGCTGGCTTTATAATCGCAGAGTAACAGAATATCTAAAAAATGCAGCTATTCGCGGATGATTTTATTCCTGTTACACTAGCTGCACATTTTTAAAGCTAATTTAAAGCTAAAACGTACCCAATATTAGGCGGCTCGCCTGCAAAGGAAATAACAATGACTGAACACGAATATCACCAATTAGCCGAAGCTCTTATGTTCACTATTGAAGAGCAGGTTGATGATTGCGAAGCTGATTTAGATTATGAATCGGCACAAGGTATTTTAGAAATTATTTTTCCTGATAAAAGTAAAATAGTGATCAATAAGCAAGCACCTCTTCATCAAGTATGGGTTGCGACTAAGTTTAACGGACATCATTTTGAAATGCGTGATGGGTTATGGATTGATAACCGCTCTGGCGCTGAATTTTGGGCGTTTATAAATGAAGCCTCAACTCGCCAAGCAGGCCAAGAAGTTAAGTGGCAATCATCACTATGAGTTTAGAATTTGTAGAATATGCAGCCCAAAGTGAACATAAAGCAACGGTTATTTGGTTACATGGTTTAGGTGACTCTGGGGATGGTTTTGCGCCAGTAGCCCCGCAGCTAAATTTACCAAGCGAGCTTGGTATACGGTTTATTTTTCCGCATGCGCCAGTGCAACCGGTCACCATAAATGGTGGCATGGAAATGCGCTCTTGGTACGATATTAAGTCTATAGAATTAGATAAGCGTGCCGATGAACAAGGCGTAAGAGATTCTGCTGCAAAGGTAGAAGAGTTAATTAATAAAGAAATTGCTAATGGCATTCCTGCTAATAAAATAATTTTAGCTGGTTTTTCTCAAGGTGGTGTTGTGTCTTTGCATTTAGCGCCGCGCTTTGAGCAAAAACTTGGGGGTGTTATGGCGCTTTCTACTTATATGTGTGTGCCACACAAATTTGCTGATGAAGCAAAACATACTGATTTAAACGTATTTATGGCTCATGGTAGCCAAGATAACGTTGTACCGCACAGTGCGGGTAGAAATGCGTTTGAAGTATTAACAGCACATAACATGGATGTAAGCTGGCAAGAATATCCAATGGCTCATCAAGTTTGCGCAGAAGAATTGCAAGCTATTCGCCAATGGTTAATTGCTCGTTTAAGCTAATTTTGGAACCGCTGAGGTCAATATGAGTCAAAAAATAGTTATAAAAGCAAATGTTAAACGCGAATTACAACAGAGCGTACCAACGGTAAGCTACGAGTGGAATTGGCGTCGTATTGTGAGTATTGCTATGTTGGTATTAATGACCTCTGCAGCAGTTGTTTATGGCTTAACCACCTCTGTTAATGCAGAGCAAGGTGAACACCCAAATGAGCAGGAACAATTCTTAAATTTCAGCAGTAACGCTGAAAACCAAACAAGCGATGAGGTAATGGATGTTGAGCCTCAATCATCAGGAAACAATACCCCTGCTGAGTCTGTAGAGGTAACTCAAGCGAGTATTGAACCTTTGTTAGCTGAGCAAAATGAGACTCAACTAAGCATTTCAAGTAATACACCTGCCGAAGTAGACCTTGTAAATAATCCCCCGGCTTTGTTGGCTAACAACGATATTGTTACTGATCAAAGCGAAAGTATTAATACAGAGTTAAACTCAAACCTTGATAATGATGTGCAAGAAGAAACCGCAGAAGCCCAAAACGTAACTGAGCCTGCAAGTCAAAGTGACTTACTTTTAGAGTTAGAAAGTGATGATGGCGCATTGAGTGGCACTGAAGGTTTTTCCTCTACAGCACATGTGGCAAGTGTGGCATTGGGGGCGCAAATAGACACGGGTAAAATTAGTCGCGCGGTACTTACTCGTAAAGTAAGTAAGCGTGAGCCTACTAATGTGTTTGCTGCTGATATTAGGTTAAGCCAGTTTGAGGAAGGGTTATCGTTTTTTAGCGAGATTAAAAACCTTCAAGGCCAGCAAGTTAAGCATGTTTGGTCGTTTGAAGGTGAAACGATGGCTGAAATTACACTTAATGTTACTTCGCCTCGTTACAGAACGTACTCAACAAAAAATATAATGAACACACAAACAGGTCATTGGCGTGTTGATGTAGTTGATGAGCAAGGTAATTTAATTGCCCAAAAAGAATTTAGAATTTTAGCTGACTAAAACTGGCTAAACGCAGTAATTAATTGGATACCCCTATGACAGAAAAAACAAAATTAGTACGCATCGCAACGCGCAAAAGCGCTCTAGCACTTTGGCAGGCCGAATTTGTAAAAGCAGAGCTTGAGCGTTTTCATGCAGATGTGCGCGTAGAATTAGTCCCAATGTCGACGCAAGGGGATATAATTTTAGATACGCCATTGGCTAAAATTGGCGGTAAAGGCTTATTTGTTAAAGAACTAGAGCAAGCAATGTTAGATGGCCGAGCTGACATTGCCGTACATTCTATGAAGGACGTGCCAGTAGAGTTTCCTCAAGGGCTAGCACTGCATACTATTTGTGAGCGTGAGGATCCACGCGATGCGTTTGTATCAAACAATTTTGCTAATTTAAGTGAGCTACCACAGGGCGCCATTGTGGGTACTTCTAGCCTGCGCCGCCAGTGCCAAATTAAGGCACTTCGCCCTGATTTAGATATTCGTGATTTACGCGGCAATGTAAATACGCGTTTAGGTAAATTAGATGACGGCCAATATGATGCTATTATTTTAGCGGCTGCAGGGCTTATTCGTTTAGAAATGGAGTCGCGTATTGCTGACTACATTGAGCCAGAAGTGTCATTACCAGCAAATGGTCAAGGCGCTGTAGGTATTGAATGTCGTATTGATGATGAAGTAACCAAAGCATTACTTGCACCACTTGAGCATACACAAACACGTATTCGCGTAAACGCAGAGCGTTCGATGAATCGCTATTTAGAAGGTGGTTGCCAAGTTCCTATTGGTGCTTATGCATTGGTTGATGGCGAACAAGTGCATTTACGTGGTTTAGTTGGTGCTGTTGATGGCAGCGAAATTTTACGTGACGAAGTAACAGGCCATGTAAATGACGCAGAAAAACTAGGTATTGAGCTTGCTAAAAAATTACTAGCTCAAGGTGCAGACAAAATATTAGCTGAAGTTTATAGAGACGCATAAATGACACATATTCTGATAACTCGGCCCGAAGGAAAAGGCGCAGCCCTTGCACAGCAACTTGAGCAAGCGGGTTATCAGGCGTCTTTATTTCCGGTATTAAAAATAACGCATTTAACACCCTCCAGCACTGAGCTTAGTCCACTATTAAATGCAGATAAAATAATATTTATATCGCAAGATGCAGTCAGTGCACTTTCGCAATTAAAACCAGATATAAATACCAAAGCGCAGTTTTATGCGGTTGGACAACAAACAGCCGATGTTATATATGAGCAATTTGGTGTGCGCGCAGCAGTACCAAAGCAGTATGATTCAGAAGGGTTACTTGCGCTTAAATCACTCGCCGAGGTGGATGGCTGTAATATAGTATTAGTTAAGGGCCAAGGTGGCCGCCCTGAGTTAGCTAAAACGCTCAAAGAGCGCGGTGCTTTTTTGAATAATTGTGTTGTGTACAAACGTGAACCGACAGAGAGTGTCACCTCTAACTGGACAGACCACTGGAAAAGCCAGAATGTACACGGTATAGTCATAACAAGTAATGCAGCAGTTGATGCTATATTTAAAAGCCTTACTGCACACCAACTACAATGGTTACAACAGTGCCGATTTTATGTTGCCAGCGAGCGTATAGCCGCTTATTTAAAGCTGCAACAGGTAAGTTCGGCTAATATACACATTGCAGCAGGGGCTAGCGATAATGCTATGTTTACCTGCATAAATCAGCAAGGTAGCAACATGAGCGAACAGTCAAAGCCAGTAACGGCAGAAAAAGCCACACCAACAATAGCTAACACGACCTCTGCTAAATCAACTAAGCAAGAGCCTACAGCTACAAAAAATACGGCAGACAAAAGTAAACAAAAAATAAGTAAGGTTGCAGTACTTGCGCTTCTTATTTCGTTAATTGTGGCCTCTGGTGTTGGATACGAGTTTTATCAAAAATTAAATGCTGGTAAGGCGCAAAACCTAGCCGTTAATGAGTTAAGCGAGCAAAATAAGTTACTCACCCAGGAGCTGCAAGCACTTAAATCGGCGCAATCTAATTTGCAACAAGCGCTGTTTAATAGTGAAGAAAAAGTTGCCGCAGCCCTAAATGAAAGTGCAGTTCAAAATCAGCAAGAACTAAAAGCGGCTTTGCAAAAGGCGCAGCAACAAGGCTCATCGTTAAACCCGCAAGAAGTAACCAGCTTACAGCGTATGGCTGAGTTTAAACTATGGGCTGAAAAAGACTACCAAGGCACTAGTGCTGTTTTAAAGCGCTTAGATGGATTACTTAGTGAGCACCCAGGAACAGTTGAAGTTCGCCAAGCGATTATGCAAGATATACAAACACTTGATAGCCTTAAACCTATTGCAACAGAGGCTATTTATTTACAGCTAAACAGTGTACTAAGCAGTATTGACGACTTAGTTTTTAATGCAGTTAATTTACCAGAAGAAGCAGCTGCAATAGATGAAAATGCTTTAAGTGGTGACGTGAGTGATTGGCAGCAAAACTTGAGTAATAGCTGGAATAAAATTGTGGATAGCTTTATTACTATTCGTCAGCACGAGGGTGTTTCCATTGAGCCATTACTTACGGATCAAGAGCGCCATTTAATAAATCAACGAATCAAGCTTAATATAACTCAGGCACAAGATGCACTTATGAGTAAGCAGGCGAGTATTTTCTTTAGCGCCTTAAGTGAAGCAAAACGTTTAGTTGGTGAGTACTTTAAGCAAGACGATGATACAACTAAAACGGTACTTAAAGCGTTGTCTAAACTTGAAAAAGAGCAGCTTAACTTTAATCCAAAAGTAACCTTAAACAGTACACAAAAGGTTAAGGAGTGGGCGCAATGATAGGGCTAATTATTTTAATTGTAGCTATTGTTGTTGTACTAGCGGTTACTCCATTTGTTCTAGATGAAAAAGGTTATGTACTTATTTCATTTAACAATACGACGATAGAAGGCACGATAGTATCGTTTTGTATAATGGCAGTCATTACCGCTGTTGTTTTATATTTAACATATAAGTTAATTCGTTATTTATTATCGATTTATCATAATACTAAGCATGGCTTTTTTGCACGTAGCCAAGAGCGCAAACAAGCAGCTATTGAGCAGGCTCTTTGGAGTGCTATTAATGATGATTACGAGCACGTAGAACAGGCTTTATCGGGTAATAGCGTACCAGATAAGTTTGAAGATATTCGCTTAGCATTACTTGCAAAAGCAGCGCTTGCTAATAATCAAACAGATAAAGCACTTGAGCGTTTATTTGAAATAAGCCCAGAGCATCAATTAAAAGTAGCAAAGCTATGGTTGGCAAGTGGCGATAGTAGCGCGATTGAATCACAAATGCGTATTAGCGCAGAAGCTAAAAAAGCCACCGCACTTGAGTTAAAACTTTATGCAGAAGTATTAGTACAGCAACAACACTTTAGTGCGCTGGAAGACTTTTTGCCGCGTTTACTGCGCAAAAAAGCACTTACTGATGCACAGTGGACGCAGTTATTTAGTGCTTATTTTAGTGCGTTAGATGCAGACAAGCTGAGTGAAAAATATAAACAGCTGCCTAAAAAGCTGCAAGCTCATGCCCACACCGCATATTTAATGCAAATGGCGCAAGCAGGTCAATTGGCTGTTATTGAAAGTGACTTAATTAAAATGGTTAAGCACAATGAGCAACACTTAGAGCTTGCCAATATATTAAGTAAAGCAACAGCAGCCGATGCAGCTAAGTTGCAAATAAGTATTCAAGAACGGCTTAAGAAGGATGATTCAAATAATTCACTATTACTTGCGCTAGCTTGCCTTGCTAATGCTAAGGGTGATTATGACTTAGCAGCTAGAATTTTTGATAAAGCACTGAATAGTGAAAATAAAAAACAGTTCTCTGAACAAGCTGTGTTGAGTTATAAAAATAGTGCACAGGCAGAAAAGGCGCTCGTTTTATATCAATAAATGACTACACTATAACTACTTAGCATTTTTTGTAGTTCAGGAGCACAAGCTTTGAGAAAGTTTTTAATATTAACCCTTAGCTTGGCTTGTGCTTACTTCTTTACAGGATACTTTAGCAACTCACTTCTTTCTGTAGATGGCTATGCGGTCGCCTCCTGGCCGCCCTCAGGAATTGCTTTAGCGAGCTTTTTAATTTGGGGACGTAAGTCATTTATTGGCCTTATTATTGGGGCTTTTTGTACTAACTTAATTCACCTTGAACGCACCGTAGATATTTTTCATTTTATTGTTCTTTTACAAGCTATAGGCATTACTTTAGCCTCTGTTTTACAGGCTTGGATTGGCCGACAAATTATAGTGAATGTTATAAAAGCGCCGTTGGATTTATCTTCTTTAAAACACAGTGTTCAAAGCTTAATAGTAGCGGGGCCAATATGTTGTGTTATTGCTGCAGGTGTAGGAACAAGTTTATTAGCATTGAATAATGTGATTCCGACCAATGCTATTTTTGATAACTTTATAGCATGGTGGATTGGCGACAGTATTGGCGTACTTATATTTACACCTTTAGTACTCGCCGCTTTTAATTACACACAAGTACGCCACCGTATGCTGGTAATTTTACCCTCGCTATTAATTTACATACTGATCAGCGTTAGTTTTTATGGCGCTGCTAGTGTTAAAAAAGAAAAAGATATTCAAAAGCAAGAAGCCAAAATACTTTCTGTGCAAAATGCTATAAGCCAAAAGCTCGATGGTATTACTGCTCATTTAGGCTTATTAGCTACATATTTTGCTAGTAGTAGTGACGTGGATTTTAAAGAGTTTAAACAATTTACTTCAAAGCAGTTGGGCTACAGCCAAGAAATTCTGGCTTTTGAATGGATACCTTATATACCAGCAAATAAACTCGCAGATTTTGAAACACATGAAAATCCAGCCACAGGCAAACCTCTATATATAAAAGAAAAGTCACTAGATGGAGCTTGGCAACCAGCAGGTACGCGTAGTAATTACTTTCCAGTAAAGTACGTATATCCCTTAAAAGGTAATGAAGATGTTTTAGGGTTTGATTTAGCTTCTAGTAAAGTAAGAGGTGCAGCGCTTAGCAAAGCGAAAGAGCTTAATGAACTTGCACTAAGTGAGCCAATTAACTTGGTCCAAAATACAGCCGAACACGGTGTGCTTTTTTTATATCCTGTTTTTAGAGAGTCCTCTACCGAAGATGATTTTCAAGGCTTTGTGGCAGCGATAGTCAGTCTGAAACGCTTATCGCAAACACTATTATTTGATCACAACAACTCAATTTCAGCTAGTTTTTTTGATACAACGGTATCAGGGAAAAAGCAGGCAATTTATATTGCAGATACCGCTAATTCGCAAGCGCTATTTAAAGAATATCAATTGTTGATTGGCAAACGCATGTGGCAGGTTGAGTTATATGAGCCAATAATTAGAACGTCTTGGTTAGTATATTGGCTTGCACAAATAGTAGGTATGTTGTTTGTGTGGTTACTGATTACATTTTTGATTTCAGTTACTGGTACAAACATACAAATTCGCGAACAAGTGGCCAAGCAAACACATACACTACGCAAAGAAAAACAAAAAGCAGATGAAGCGAGTCATATAAAGGGGCAGTTTTTAGCAAACATGAGCCACGAAGTCCGCACCCCTATTAACGGTATAAAAGGGCTGCATTATTTAGCGCTCCAGCAAAACGATTGGCAACAAGCTAGAAGTTACATAGAGCAAGCAGATGGGGCACTTGGTGTTTTACTGAGGGTATTAAACGATGTGCTCGACTTTTCAAAAATGGAAGCAGGCAAGCTAGACTTAATGCAAGAGCCTATTAATGTAGCGAGTTTAGCGGATGAAATGCTTAATTTACTTCAGTTTGATGCTGACATTAAATCAATAAAGTTAAGTCTCGATTTTGATAAAACATCAAATTTGGTCATTAATACCGATCCAATTCGCTTAAAACAAGTGCTGCTGAATCTGCTCAATAATGCGGTTAAATTTACAGGGGAAGGTGAAATCACTCTGAAAATTTGGCAATCGAAAAAAATGACTTATTTTAGTATTAACGATACGGGTATTGGTATTAGTAGCGAAGCACAGAAACAATTGTTTAAACCGTTTGCACAAGCTGATAGCTCAACCTCACGCCAATATGGTGGTACAGGCTTAGGATTAAGTATTTGCAAAAAACTGGTTGAGTTAATGGGTGGTGCAATTGATTTAGTTAGTTATGAAGGTAAAGGCTCTACATTTACATTTAGTTTGCCGCTAATATCGCCTTTACCAAAGGCAGAGCAAATTCAGCAGCAATACAACGAAATAGACGTAAGTACATTATCATTTACAGGCTATAAATTACTTTTAGTAGAAGATAATCCACTTAATCAGCATGTTGCTAATGCTATTTTAAAAACGAAAGGCTGTATTGCCGACATTGCTAACGATGGTTTTGAGGCCATAGAAAAGCTAGCCGAAAATAGCTATGACATTGTTCTTATGGATATTCAAATGCCAAAAATGGATGGACTCAAAGCAACAAAAGTAATTCGTCGTGATTTAGAGTTAATTGATTTACCCATAATAGGGCTATCGGCGAACGCCCATGACGAGGACGTTAAAAAGGCACTAGCCTGTGGAATGAATGGTTATATTACCAAACCTATTGATGCAAATACGCTTTTTAAAACTCTTTGGCATCACTTATCAGGAAAATAAGCTGTATCATTTTTTTGCACAAAAAGCAGACATATGACCGCTAAAACTTACCGCAAATCATATAGACTTGAAAAATAACTGTATCTGCGTATCATGCGCGCAAATTTAACTAAACTGGGTTGCTATTATGATCAATAGAAAATTACCTTTGCTAGATATTCACCGCCATTTAGACGGTAATGTACGTGCGCAAACCATATTAGAACTTGGTCGACAGTTTAATATAGAGCTACCTGCAGATAACGTTGAAGCATTAATCCCTCATGTTCAAGTTATTGATCCTGAACCAAACCTCATGGCTTTTTTACAAAAGTTAGATTGGGGAGTTACTGTGCTTGGCGACTACGATGCGTGTAGACGTATCGCAATTGAAAACATTGAAGATGCACAAGCACAAGGTCTTGATTATGTGGAGCTTCGATTTAGCCCTTACTACATGGCACAAAGCCAAGGTTTACATCCAGAAGGCGTTGTAGAGGCAGTTGTTGATGGTATTAAATCAGCAACAAAGGGCGCAAATATAAAAGCTAACTTGATTGGTATTTTATCGCGTACTTATGGCGTAAAAACGTGTCAAAAAGAGCTTGATGCATTACTCGCATTTAAAAATGATTTAGTCGCTGTTGATTTAGCCGGTGACGAAATTGGCTTCCCGGGTGAGTTGTTTGTAGAGCACTTTAAACAAGTACGAAATGCGTATTTAGCTTCGACTATTCATGCTGGAGAAGCACTTGGCGCTCCAAGTATTTGGCAAGCAATTAATGAGTTGGGTGCGAGCAGAATAGGGCATGGCGTTAAAGCAATTGAAGATCCAAAACTAATGGATTATTTACGCGATAACCGTATTGGTATTGAGTCATGCTTAACAAGTAATATTCAAACCAGTACAGTAAACGATTTAACTAAGCACCCACTTAAACAGTTTTTAGATCATGGTATTTTAGCGTGTATTAATACTGATGATCCTGCGGTTGAAGGTATTGAAATTGAGTATGAATATACCGTTGCTGCACCTAAAGCAGGCTTATCTCAAGCTGATATGGAAAAAGCCCAAAAAAATGCGTTAGAAATAGCATTTTTAAGCGATGGCGATAAAAAAGAACTTTTAGCACTCGTTAGCGCACGTTAATTTAAGAGCATTAAAAATGCCGCTTTATATAAGCGGCATTTTTGTATCTGCAATTTAATGTGTTTGGCAGCTTATGTAATTATCGTAAAGCGCTTTAAGTACGTCTGCTCGGCTGATCATACCGATTACTTTAACACCCTCTACAACAGGGTAGTTTTTTGGTTTACCAGGCTGCATCTGCTGTGCAAGCTCAATAATGTTGGTATCGCCGCTAACGGTCACTACCTCTGTTTGCATAAGCTGCGAGACTTTAACCATCCCATCACAAAAATAACTGCTTTGCGTAAGTGGTTTTAACAGCTCTTGCTCTGATATAAATCCAACTAAGCATTTATCTTTATCAAATACTGGTGCGCCAAGTAGTTTAAATTTTTGTAGTTCTGCTATGGCTGTCGTCATTTCTGTATCTGGTGTGATATTTGGCAACTTGCGTTGCATAAAATCTTTTACTTTTGTATTTAGCATTTGGGTCTCTCCCGCTGATGTTCTATACAAAGTATGGTTTATAGATAGGGATTTAGGAAATTGTTTATATTGATGGAGTTGATAGGTTTTAACTATTAAATATTTGTTGTTATAAAAATAAAGGCACCGATTAGGTGCCTTTATTTATAACTGAAAGTAAATTTCAATTATTTGATAAATGCGAATGCATCTGCGTACATGTTTTCACGAATTGCACCATGAGTAATAAAGTCATCACGGACAACACCTATCATGTCAAAACGACCTGCCATATAAATATCGTATGGTTCTAGTGACACAATATCTTGCATTACTGCTTTGTGTACATAGCCAGTGTGTCCTTGCCAATTAGCAGATGGATTTTCTACTACAGGAATAAACTTAAAGTTCTCATGGCTATCTGCCCATGTTTGCATTTCTGTATGTGCATATAAAGCAGACTCTTCTTTTACGCCCCAGTAAAACAATACAGGGCGGTCGCATTTTATTTCAGCTAAATGATCAGCCATTGATTTTGCGTATGAAAAACCAGTACCACCGGCGAGTAAAATAATAGGGCGCTCACATTGCAGGCGCAACTGTGAAATACCCAAGCCAGCTTCAATGTCTACTAACTGCCCTGTGGTATGGGCGTTTCGTAAATGCTCTAACGATTGCATTGCATACGAATCGGCACCTGAGGCGCCAATATGCAGTTCTATTGCATCGCACTGTGAAGGGCGACTAGCTATAGAAAAAGCACGTTTGTCTTTTTCGCCTAATACGAGTTGCATGTATTGGCCAGCTTCAAAGGTCACAGGTTGTTGTGGCTTTAAAATTACTTTATGAACAAATTCTGTAAGTGGGCTGATAGCTACAACTTCAGCTTTTAATGTTTGCATTTTTTACCTTTTAGCAGCGCTTGTAACAGCAGATACGCAATCGAATAGCTAGATTCTAGCATATCTGCAGGGTTATTTTATAGCCTGATATGTACTTACATATAAACACTTAAACAATATTAAGGCTTTCCCAAATATCATCTACGCGGTCTTTGGTGTCTTTATCCATAACAATAGGCTCGCCCCATTCGCGGGTGGTTTCGCCAGGCCATTTATTGGTAGCATCCATTCCCATTTTTGAACCAAGACCTGAGACTGGCGATGCAAAATCGAGATAATCAATAGGTGTGTTCTCTATTAATGTTGTATCACGCGCTGGATCCATTCGGGTTGTTATAGCCCAAATAACATCTTCCCAATCGCGGGCGTTAACATCGTCATCGCAGACGATTACAAATTTGGTGTACATAAACTGACGTAAGAACGACCAAACACCCATCATCACGCGCTTAGCATGGCCTGGATATTGTTTTTTCATTGTTACAATCGCCATACGATATGAGCACCCTTCAGGCGGAAGGTAAAAGTCGACAATTTCAGGGAATTGCTTTTGTAGTATTGGTACAAACACTTCATTAAGTGCCACACCTAAAATAGCAGGCTCATCAGGCGGACGGCCGGTAAATGTGCTGTGATAAATAGGATCTTTACGATGCGTTAAGTGAGTTACCGTCATTACTGGAAAGTCATCGACTTCATTATAGTAACCGGTATGGTCACCATAAGGGCCTTCTGGCGCCATTTCACCAGGCATTATGTAACCTTCAAGTACTATTTCTGCACTGGCAGGGACTTGTAGGTCATTTGAAATAGATTTTACAACTTCGGTTCTGCTGCCACGTAATAAGCCAGCGAATGCATATTCGCTTAGAGTGTCAGG
>NZ_AUTI01000289.1:0-20042 GCF_000497995.1 Pseudoalteromonas sp. TB25 | reverse complement strand
TGCGCTTGGTATCTTTCCAGCCTCCTAACTTTGCCAGTTCCTGATACGCCCATGACATATTTGGAGCAGTTTCAGGCAATGGTGTTTTTATTCTCTTTAACCACAATAACTTCCATGCTTTGGGAGATAACAGTTGTTCACAACTTGGAGAATCAGGCTGCTCATTGGTGAACTTTAGTTGCAATATTCGCGTCGCAATAAAGCCATTAATCGTCACCAATCTTTCCATGTTATCTTGGCTTTGAAGGCGTAAACTTTCGATATCCGTACCATCACTTTTCCAGACTTTATGGTATTCCTCTACAAGCCAACGGTGCTCATAGTAGGTGATGATAGCTAAGGCGTCTTCTTTGCTGGTGACTGGTTCACTGGTTAATAGGTGCCAGCTTAAGCCATTCTTAGCGTTTCCTCGCTCTGTACAGCCGACATAGTAAACTGGGAGGGAGTGTCCTTTCTTATTGTAAGGCGCTTTGAGTGTCACTGGCGCATAGGTGATATCCAGTGTTGCGCTTCGGGCTTTTCTTCCTCCTTTTTGTGCAATGTGGATGTGTTTGGTGCCTGCACTCATCAGCTCGCTTGCAAACGCATAGAGCTTATCCTCACCTTCTTCAATATGACGACTTTGCATCGAGCGTACGACGAATCGTTGCTGCTCGGTCAGTTTATACTGCAAGTATTCGTAGATGTCCGCTTCGCGGTCACACACCGATATCACGTTCGCCATTTGTCCTTGCAGCCGCTCTGCCATCGCTCGTGACGCTGACTCCCACTTGTAACTTTCTTTTTCTTCGTAAGAAGTCGTCGCGTGTTTTTCTCTTTTTCCAATCGTGTTGATATCACGACTCCAGCGAGACTGTTCAATTAATCCCACAACTTGCTTTGTGTCTGGCGCAAACAGTAATACGCTATGAGCTAACAAGCCTCGTTGTTTTGCTCCTCGTCCGACATGACCCAAATCATCTCGAATGGAGGAATGTTTATAAATTAGTGTGGTCGTGTCTTCTAATGCGAGCAACAAGTTATGACTTTTTGCTTGTTCAACCGTGGCTTTAAAGCCTGACTCTGCTATAGCCGTTGCGCCAATATTCTCGTTGCGAATAAAGCGGTAGGCACCTTCCATATCGCCGGGGGATTGAGTGATGTTTACAAGTGGTTTTCCTGGTTCATTTGCAAGCGTTGATGCTAACTTTACCAGACGCGCTGTTCTTCTTGGATCACCTAAGTCCGATTTACCGAATTGTTGTTTTGCCCAATGAGTATGTTCGTTAATCATAATGTGCCCTCAAACAAGATTTGAAGATCTGATCATGACATTGAGATTTAGTTCAAAAAAATCCCCGCTAATTTCTTAGCAGGGATTTGTGTATAAGAGACAGCTTTTTTTAGGGCCTTTTTTGTTTTTTGATAGTAGGCGCTTTAATAATCTACCTAGCTTTAAATCAAACCAACGTAATTGCCTTAAAAGGTAGCTAACGCCGTCATAAAAATAATTAACAGCATCTTCTTTTACAGAACTAGATTTAAGCTGGTTTTTAAAAAACACTAAAAAAACACTTTGTATAATAAAGCGTAATATATTTGAGTAAATGTAGGCTCGGTAAGGCAACCTTAAATGAGGGTAGTAGTCATAAAGGGTATATTCAAAGCTGATTTTGTGCTTTTTAATATTTATAAACAGTGAGCTTAAAAGCGTAATAAAAGGCATTATAAAAGCTTCAATAACATTTACTTTATGTTGATTAAAGTAGCTATGAAACTTAAATAAAATGTACCGGACTAACTTATCAGTAAATAAAATGCTCAGCAGCAAGTATAAAGTGCTGTGAATAGGACGCTGATAAAATAATGTAATGCTCATTTTATAAGGTCGCTTTACTAACTAGCCAACCAGCTAGTGTTTCAAAGTCATCGTTTGCGACACTATATGGCGCGCAATTAAGCGCTACATTTCTGTATGCGGTTGACTCTTTAATAACTTCGTCACTGTTGATAAAAAACGGAGCCATAAGAGGGAGAGTAGATTGCCAAAGAGAAAACAAGTCAAATTCTAGCGTAGATGCAGAATTATAGCGGTTAACTAAAAAGTAATGCTTCCAATCAGTATCTGAATTTTTGAGTGTTTGTAGGCGTCTATAAATTAAGCTGTGACAAATAGCGTCGCAATTAACCAGTTCAATTACAATATCGTTTTTTTCTAACGGATAGTGGGGAAGGTTAATATGTGCAGGGCAGTCAAAAATTACCCACGCTTCTTGGCTATAATTTAGGTTTTTGCATCTATTTACCATTTTAGTGGTGTTATCGATGCTAGTATCAGTGCTGTCACCATATGGTAAAAATATAATGCCATCGTCATCTTGATGAAAATGCACAAGTGCATCTTCAAAGCTCGCTTCATTACTCCAGCCTTTGGTATACTTCCATGGCAAGCCAAAATGTAAACCTAGGTCACTTTTTGCATCTAGATCGATTGCAATAACGTCAACATCAGACTTTTTTAGCACGCACGCTAAATTTGCAACCACAGAGGTAGTGCCTAAACCGCCTTTGATACCTTTAACGAAAACTCTTTGCAACGGAAGTTTTACCTATCTTTAATTGAACTAACTTATGTGTTTAGTTCGTTGTTTATTTCTTTAAGTAATGCGTACTTATTAATTGTATTATTATTTTGCTGTTTGTTTACAATTTCTATGTAGTCATCACTCTTTCCACCAAAACGTAGTGCAAGGTTTTCTATGTCACTTGATGTTAACGTTTGTGAGTTTTTAGGCGTCAAGTTATTCATTCTTCCCTTTACAGTTACTTTAATTATTTTGATTAAAAGTGGACAATATTTGGCTATTATATATAGAATAACGGTTAAAACTAGTAAAAAAGTATTTTTTATAGGGCGTTTTAAGTGCATAACTTTAACATAACGGGATTAGAGCCTGCTGCAAAAGAGTTAAAATCGGCTTCAAGTTATGCTGTTTTAGCCCCTTTAGACAATTTTGTAATCGAATTGGCGTTACATTCAATTAACCAAAGCTTGGTTAATGATATATATATAGTTTCCCAAGAGGTTGAATCATTTTTTGATTCTTCTTTTTCTGCATCGTTAAATTATGCTTATAAGCATAATAGAGTACACCCTTTTTCGTTGGCCTCAGAAACACAGAATCATTCTATAGAGAAAATTAATTCAGGTATTATAAAAGAAATAAGTGCTTATAAACGCCTAAACAAAGCGCTTATTTTTGTTCATTTTCATACAGCACAGTTAAGCAGTACTGACGAGAAAAGCTTAGAGCTGATGATGAGGCGGTACAACGATTTTGTTCGTAGTACGGGAGCTACATTATTATTTTTAATTTCGGGACCTGATATTGCAAATTATCGCTTTTTATTTAGACGATTAAACAATGTATTTGATGGGCTGGTATTTGTTGATAACGACTCTGCGGTTCGAGTACTTGAATATGATTATTGGCGTCACAGTAGGGGGGTTATTGCTGGTGAACATTACCAATTATTATTAAGTGGTAATCAGTTTGTTGTTCAAACTGGAACGGCAAGCGAAAGTAAAACACTTAAACAGTCAGAGTTTGCCGATGAAGACGATGTTTGGCTTGTGCCAAGTGCTGTGCCCGAAGGTACTAAGTTACCGATGCATTATAAAAGCGTAAAAGATAATAATGATTTATTTAATAAAGGCCCAAAAGTAGAAGCAGCCACCTTAATTTTTGCAGTAACGCGTTACACCGATTTGGCGCTATTGGGTAAGCAGTGTTTTGAACTTAGAAAAAACTGCGGACGATGGTTAAAGCTTGTTATTCAAAATGTTGATGGTGTTATTCGCCATCAAGATGAGTGCTTATTTTTAACCTTGGGTGTAAATCTAATTTTGTATAGCTTTTCAGAGCCTTCGCGTTTGCTTTCACAAGTGCAATCTATTCAAGGTTTTAAGTTTTCAAGGCCTTTACCTTCCTCAGTTGAGGATGTTTTGAAATACACTGAAAATACCTTTTCGAAAGGATATTTACCTTTCATCGAGTTTACGAAACAAGTAGAAATTCATAGTGACTCAGCCGTTAATTTAGGTGTTAGTGGTGTGCTAGTGAAACTTGAGCTACTACCAAGAATTGACCCTATTCATCCTTTGCATTTATTTCATATTAAGCGCGAAGGTGATGTATTTAGCATTGCAGATAATACAGTTTATTTATATTTGCATGCTTGTAGAGAAAATGACGTTGATAATGCAATTAAGCATTTGTTTAAATTAAAAACGAGTGATTTTTTTGTACAGCAAAATATAATTTCTGACCACTTTTACATTCAACAAGAATGTAAACAGTTAAGGCGATTTTATAAAGGTAAGAGTGTTGTAGATTTCTCGCAAAAACTTGCTGAGAATGATAGCTATAAATTTGCACCTGATATAGCAAACAGCGTTACTGAAAATATTAACACCCCAGAATTTTCTAGTAAAAGCCGCCCAGATGCTAAGCCTTTTATAATGAAACTAAGAGATAACTTATGAGTATGAATCAGCTTTTAATTACCGTGTTTCTTGCAATGGTGCTTGGCGCGGTGCTTTGTATGCTAGGCAAATACATTTTATCTCAAATAACAAAATATTATTATAAGCTTACTTTTAAACATGAAGTACTAGAGCCTTATACACCAAATACAGTAAAAAAGGATAAGCAGTGAAATTATCAGGTTTAGGGGTTTGGAACCTTTATTTTTTAGTTAAGTTTGCTCTGTTTTATTACGGTGCAATTGATTTTAACGTACTAACTAATGCCGCTTTTGCTTCATTGCTTGCGATTAAATTTAAACAGCCATTAATAGAGAAGGCAAAACATATAGTAGGTGCTGTGTTTGCAGTGGTATTACTTTATCAAGACTCATGGTTGCCACCAATAAACAGGTTGACTAAACAAGCAGGTAACGTTCAAGATTTTAGTTTTGGTTACTTTATCGAGCTATTAACCCGAGTTATTAGCGTTGATATGTTGTTGGCTTTGTTCGTAATTAGTGTGTGTTTTTGGTATACATCGCAATGGATACGCTTTACCACTGTGACTATTGTTGGGCTGTTAATTGTAGGGTGGCAAGGAGATAACTCTCAATCACAATTCGTTAATAATGTGGCAAACCCTGAACCGGTTACTCAAAATCAGAGTAATCCTCAAACGCAAGTGATCACTCAGGCAGCGCAATCTCCTGATCAAAAATTAGCTGATTTTTACCAACAACAAAGCTTACTAATGAGCCACTTTCCAAACCAAGTGAATGGTGAGCTGTTTGATTTAATTATTTTGAACATATGCTCAATGGCTGTTGCTGATTTAAATGCTATTGGTGTAAGTGTTACTGATATGTATAAAGACTTTGATGTGGTGTTTTCAGACTTTAACTCGGCTACGTCATACAGTGGACCCGCTGCGGTAAGACTGCTGCGCGCTAGTTGTGGGCAAACGAGTCAAACAGCATTATTTAAAGAGGCACCTGAACAATGTCACTTGTTTAAAAACCTAGAGAAACTAGGTTATCAAAACAATGTTGTGATGAATCACGAC
The DNA here is from genome assembly GCF_000497995.1 of Pseudoalteromonas sp. TB25. Lineage (NCBI taxonomy): Bacteria > Pseudomonadati > Pseudomonadota > Gammaproteobacteria > Alteromonadales > Pseudoalteromonadaceae > Pseudoalteromonas > Pseudoalteromonas sp. TB25. The sequence continues at coordinate 14,472 of NZ_AUTI01000289.1, read as the reverse complement.
GGACATTTTGATGAGTTTAAAGGTTTAATAAATAAGTACGGTGGCCTAGATAGTACGCCATTTAATATAGATTCAATGCCAGTGGCGCTACGAGGCTTTGATAATAGTCCTATTTACTCAGATGAAGCTGTGCTGGATGGTTGGTTAGAGCAAGCTGAAGATTGTAAGCCGTGTGCGATGTACTACAACACCACAAGTTTACATGATGGTAATCAGCTAGAGAATCAACCAAGGGTTAATAGTAAAGAGACATACCCAATCAGACATAAAAACTTGTTTGCTGATATTAACCAATTTGTAAAAAAATTAGAAAAACGCGGTCGCAACGTTATGTTAATGATAGTGCCTGAACACGGCGCTAATTTAAAAGGTGACAAAGTACAGTTTGCAGGTTTACGTGAAATCCCAAGCCCAGCAATTGTGTCGGTACCTGTAGCAATTAAATTTATAGGCCCAGACGTACAAAACTATTCGCAAATTGTGGTTGATGATTCAACAAGTTACTTTGCGCTTTCAGAGCTGGTAAGTAAGGCGCTGCAAACTGATGTATTTGGTGGGAATAATAGTGTTGCTAATTTGCTTGAAAACCTACCCACAGCACCTAAGGTTGCTGAAAACGAAGGCACAATAATGATGTATGTTAACCAAAGACCACTTATACAATTAGATGGTGGTGATTGGTCTGCTTACCCACAAGGTAAGTAGTCACATAATAAGATTTAACAAACAGCACTGGTATAGTTAAATATCAGTGCTGTTTTTCTTCGTTTAATTGCATTTCAACTTATCGCTTTCGCAGTCTGTTTCGTCCAAAAATGTTTACAATAAGCTACCTTCTCAAAGCGACTTAGCGTATTATTCGGCTAATATAGTTTTTCCTTCTTTGAGGATGTATGCGTCTAGATATTCACTGTGCTGATCGAATTGGTATTGCTCAAGAAATCCTTAATATATTAGTTAACTACAGCGTTGATTTAAAAGGAATCGAAGTCGATTCTGTAAATTGTCGTATGTACGTTAGTTTTCCCGAAATAGAATTTGAACAATTTCAAAAAATTATGCCATCGATACGTTTAATCGACGGCGTACATGACGTGCGTACCACTGCATTTTTACCATCTGAGCGTGAACACAACGAATTAAATACTTTGCTACGTGCATTGCCTGATGGCGTTATCTCTATTGATGCTAAAGGTTGGGTACGCTTATGCAACGATGCAGCATGTAAGGACCTACAGTTAATTGAAAAAGAAGTTATTGGTGCAAATATTAATAACTTACTTAAAGGGTTTAACTTTACACGTTGGCTAGAAGGTAAAGAAGTGCTCGGGCAAACCACACGCGTTGAAGTGGCGGGTGAGGATTTTATTGCAGATATTTTACCAATTGCAGTCCCTCAAGGTAGTGAAGGTGATGTGCTTGCGGGTGCGGTTATTAACATTAAATCGCAAAGCCGCTTAGGGCAGCAGGTCAGTGCATTTAGACGCTACGGGCAAGAAAGCTTTGCGACTATTCATAACTTTAGTACGGCAATGCGCCGAGTTGTGCGCGAAGCACGCAAAATGGCGCAACTAGAAGCCCCTATTTTGATTACTGGTGAAACTGGCACAGGTAAAGAGTTATTAGCTCGCGCGTGTCATTACGCATCTAATCGCTCTGTTAAGCCTTTTATTGCGCTGTCGTGTGCTTCACTTCCTGATGATGTTGCTGAGTCTGAATTATTTGGTTATGCCGGGTACGAAGAAAACGCAGCGCCAAAGCGTGGTGTATTAGAGCAAGCTGATGGTGGAACTGTATTTTTAGATGAAGTTGGCGAAATGTCGACTCAACTACAAACTAAGTTACTGCGTTTTTTACAAGATGGTACGTTTAGAAAAGTAGGCGATGAGAACGAAGTTAAAGTAAATGTACGTATTGTTGCCGCTACTCAAAAAGACTTACCTGCAATGGTACAAGAAGGGGTTTTTAGAGAAGACTTATATTACCGTATAAACGTGCTTACTTTAGAAATAGCGCCACTAAGAGATAGAAAAGCAGATGTAGGACCACTTGCAGAGCATTTTATTCAAAAATATGCGCAACAAAATGGTCATGCAATTCCTGTTTTATCACAAGAGTGTTTAAGCTTTTTACAAGAGTATCCCTGGCCTGGAAATGTACGTCAGCTGGAAAATGCAATTTACCGTGCAGTGTCGTTACTAGATGATAGCGAGCTTCGCGTAGAGCATTTGCAGTTACCAACTTTTACTCATGATTTAGGGTATTTAGAGTCTGATTTTGAAGGCTCACTAGATCAAGCTGTTAAACGTTTTGAAGCGACTTTACTTCGCAAACTCTACCCTGCTTACCCAAGCTCACGTCAGTTAGCTAAGCGATTGGGCCTAAGTCACACCGCTGTAGCTAATAAGTTACGTGATTACGGGATTAATCGAAAAACAGTAAAAGTGTAATTGACTTAAAGAAATTAAAATATGGGGACTAATTTTTAGTGCCCATATTTTTTGTTACCCCATCAATTGCAATCGTCTCAATACCTTCTTCGTTAAAGTTCATTACGATACTGGCGTTATTACGAGTGAAAAAATAGCTACGGCCATTTAGCTCAATAACATAGTCACCTTTTACCGGATCGCTAAACTGCTGCTTTTTTAGAGTGACTGTATGTTCGCCAATTTGCCATTCAAACTCCTCAATAAACCCGTTATTAAATTCTTGAACCCATACTTGGCTGTCATCTTTTGAAAGCGTGATGGCGACAGAGTAAGAGCTAGGAATTTGCTCCATATTGTAACTTTTAGATCCAATAGTGAATTTCTCAGCTTTTTGCTGCCATTCAAAACCAAATTTAAATTCTTTAACTACACCGGTAGGGTAAGTTACTGAGCCTTTACCTGGTAACGAGAAATCGGCAAAAGCATTGTAGCTAGGGACTAATAGGGCCAGTGCAGCGATAATTTTTAGTTTTGATTTCATTAGCTATCTTTTTTATTGTAATAATGATTTAAGATTAAAGTAGAATATTCGTCTTCGCAAGGGGCTATGCTACACTCGAATAAATTTAACTGGTAAGACCTTTATTGTGAACTTATATATTCGACTTTTATTATTATTTTTCAAAATTAAACGCAATAAGCAATATCAAAATCTACTTGATACAGTAGATATTGATTACAAAGCTTTGCCGACTGATTGTGATATTAATCTACATTTAACGAACTCACGCTATCTTGCGATGATGGATTTATCTCGCACGTGGATGACGGAGCGTGTTGGCTTACTAAAGCAAATAATGAAGCGTCGTTGGTTTCCGATTGTTAACGCAACTGCTATTACTTATATCCGCGATATTAAACCTATGCAGCGATATACAATAAGTACTAAGTTAGTTGGCTGGGATCATAAATACTTTTATATTGAGCAAAAGTTTCACTCAGAGCGAGGCTTACATGCTATTGCTTATGTACGCGGTGTATTTAAAAGTAAAAAGGGTATTATAAGTATTGAAGAAATGCTTGAAGTTGCTGGTTTTGATGGGCAAACACCTATATTGCCAAGTGAAGTAATGCACTGGAAAGAAATGTTAGAGCAGAAAAAGTTAAGTAACCTGCCAAATCGCTAATACCCTACAAATGAGAAAAAAGGCCTTTCGGCCTTTTAACACACATTGTAATTGGGTAACTATGTACTACTTCATATATGCTTTAAAAGCTGTACCTAACACCAAACATAGCCACAACAGGGTCAAGCTCAACAGTTGATGTAAGCGATTTTGCACCATTAGCATAAACAGTGGCATCGGTATCAATATCCATAATTGATACCATAGCGTGTAAACCCCAGTTTTTATCAATTTTATAGTTAGCACCTACCTGAGCCATAAAGCCAAACGAATCATCTAACTTTACTTCTACATCGTCTGTTCCTAGTGTTGCTTTAAGTGCTTGAGAGGGTTGCTCATCAAAAAATGTAGTGTAGTTTATGCCTACGCCTATAAAAGGTCTTAGCGCATAGCTTGTATCTAAAAAGTGGTATTGTGCAACCAATGACGGTGGAAGTTGTTTTATATCTGCAATTTTGTTGCCTGCTAAGCCGTCTGCGCCATTTACATCGTGTGAAAACGGTGTTGCTGCTATCAGCTCTAACACCCATTGATCGTTAAATGCATAATCTACGGTGATACCTAGTTGAGTATCTGAATCACCTTTAAGGCCTAGCGTAGGTGCTTCATTAATCGCTGAGCTACTGTTATCAGGGTTTACGTTAATAGCGCCAACATTTACGCTAAAGTTAGCGTGTGCAGCTGGAGAGAGTGCTAATAAAGAGGTTAATAATGCGATGCTAATTTGAGTTTTCATGTTGTTCTCCAAGAACTACTGTTTGATTGGCGCTATTATTACCGAGCAATAAATATGAAAACCTGTTCTAGATCAAAGTTTAAAAAGCATTTGAAGCTTATAAAATATTTTATTGATTTAGATTAATTTTAGTGTCGTTATGCTTTTGTAAAGATTGACATATTTATTTAATTAACAGTCACATGAATATATTAAGGCAGGCACTGCCTTGCCATAATCTCGTGTTTAACCAAGGGCCTTAATAAACAAGAAAATATGTTTTTAGCAGGGTTCAAAAAATAATTAAAACAGCCGACACTTAAAAAAGTATTGGAAGACTTAAGTGCGATTGAGTCGGTTTGTATAATGAAATATAAACCGAGTATTTTATAATGCATAAAATACTCGGTGCACTGACTTTACTTATCAATAGTTATTCTAAATAACGTTTAGCTTTGTTTTCTTTCACACTTTTAAGATCGACTAATACCAATCCATCAATACAATTATTAAAATCGGGATCAATGCTAAAGCTTAAAAATTGTACACCGCCAGGGTTGCAAAGCTCAGTATATTGTTTAAATAAAGTAGGGACTTGAGCGCCCATATTAGCTAACACATGTTTTAACTCTACAAAATCTTCTTTAACATCGTTTCCATTAAAAAGAATATTGCATTGAGTTAGCTGTTGCTCAGTTAATTTAAGCTCATTATTAGGCGTAGCTAGTTCTATACTGCTTTTATAATAATGTTGATAGTAATAAACGAGCATGGCTTTGGCTTGCTCAGGTAGAGCGTTGGACACGCTTACAGCCCCAAATAAATATCTATACTGTGGGTAGTTTTTTATAAAAGCACCAATACCGTACCATAAATAGTCGAGACTCTTACGTCCCCAATACTTAGGTTGTACAAAACTTCGACCAAGCTCAATACCTTGGTGCAGATAGGGCGTCATAGCGTCGGTGTAAGAAAATAAACTATCGGTATATAAACCTTCACGTCCATGTTTTTGTATTATCTGTTGTGCGCAGGCTAATCGATAAGCACCTACTAGCTCTAGCTGCATAGGGTCCCACAGTACAAGGTGTTGGTAATCCATATCGTATTTATCTATATCACGACGCTTACCGCTTCCTTCACCTACTGCTCTAAATGCAATTTCTCTGAGGCGTCCCAACTCTCTAAAAATAGGTGAACTACCTACATATTGATATAAATGAATGTGCATGCCATCGTGTGTTTTACCCAGAAGCTGACATTGCTCAATTGCTCTTTTTAGTTCTTTTCTACACTCGGGCACAGCAATAGGTGTTTGTGTTTTTAGCGGCAGTGTTTTTTTAGTTGTAAGCCTATAAAGCTGCTTACGTATGAGGTTTACAATTTCTTTATCTTTAAGGTTTTCTATCAAGTAGGACTCAGGAGGGATAGAAGCACCAATTTCAAACTCTAAAGATTTTTGGCGCTGCTTAAACATTTCGGCCACTAATAGTAAACTTGCCAAAGGTTTATAAATCATTGATGTACCATAAAAAAGCGGACTATTTTTGGCTTTAATAAAAATAGGTAAAATGGGGCAGTTGGCTTTTTTTGCCATACGTAAAAAACCGCTATTCCATTTGCAATCCTTAATACCGGTTGGTCCTAGGCGCGACACTTCCCCTGCAGGAAATATAAGTAAGGCACCTCCACCTTTTAAATGGTTTTGTATATTACTAAGCTCTTGCTTTTTACTCATACCAGATAAGTTATCAACAGGGAGTAAAAGAGAATGCATTGCGCTGACCGACATTAACATGCGGTTTGCGACTACTTTTAAATCCTGCCTTACTGTAGAGAGTACTTTGATAAGTGCTAAAGCATCTAGTGAACCAATAGGGTGGTTAGCAACAATAACAAGTTTACCCTCGTTAGGAATATGTTCTATCTGCTTAGGTTTATAGCGCGTATCAAAATTGAGTTCATCAAGTACTTGCTCAACAAATTCTAATCCTTGTAGGTGAGGGTACGTATTACCAAAGGTGATAAACTCTTGTTCATGCAATAAGTAACCTAAGCCCTTTTTTACTAAACCTTTTACTTTTGGAGAGTTCTCTAGTTGTGGTAAGTTTGCTGCAATTACTTTATCAACACTTATCATATTAACCTCATATTCCGTTTGGTCTATTCGCTATACATGTAAGATTAAAAAAAGGGTGTGACAGTTACTTTGCAGTAGTGTGACTTTTTAAAGTACTAAATTATAAACTGTGAATTGCTAGGAGAATTTATGTCGGTATTGGTGGCTATAACGGGGCGCAACAACGAAAAGCTAATAACGAAGTTACAAGAGCGATTACCAAATACATTGATAGAGCAATGGCCTGATTGCAAAAACGCAAATAATGTGGATTTTGTACTTGCGTGGAATGCTCCTGAGTCTCTGTGGCCGCAGCTGCCTAACTTAAAAGCTGTGTCGTCATTTGGTGCAGGCGTAGACAGTATCGATTTAACATTACTCGACGAAAGTGTCGAAGTAGTACGTATTGTTGACATGCAACTAGCTGAAGATATGGCGGAATATGTACTTACACATGTCTTAGCTCAAAAATTACGCTTAAAAGAGTATTACACTAAACAAACACAGCAAACATGGAAGCCAAAACGAGCTTTTAGTAATAAACATGTTGGTATACTTGGATTTGGCGAATTAGGTAAAGCATGTGCGCAAAAACTTGTAACTAATGGTTTTAAAGTAAGTGCCTGGGCGCAAAGTAATAAAAACACGACTAATGTCGAGGTTTATTATGGCGATGAAGGACTTAGCGATATGCTTTCTGACGTTGACTACCTTGTATGTCTATTACCCCTTACGCAAGCAACTACAGGCATTATTAATCACTCAATGCTCGCTAAGCTACCTTCACATGCTGTTGTTATTAATGTGGCACGTGGCGCTCATGTGGTTGAGCAAGATTTATTAAATGCATTAAATAGCGATAGCTTACGCGCTGCTACCTTGGATGTTTTTGACCAAGAACCTTTAACGCAGAACCACCCTTACTGGGGAAATCCCAAAATAACACTTACACCACATTGTGCAGCGCTATCTGATTTAAATAGCGTTATAGACCAAATAGCCGATAATATTGAACGTTTGAATAAGGGCTTAGCACTCAATAATTCAGTGGATAGAACAAAAGGTTATTAGCTGATAGCTAATTAGTTTAAAAAACAGCTTGTTAACATTTGTAATTTTCATTAGTGTAAAAGATGTTCTCACTAATAAAAATATAAAGAGGGTGTTATGAAATCCAGTCAAAGTGGGGCTAAATTAAGCCTCGTTGTTATTTCAATTATCGTGCTAGGTGTTTCAGCTTGGTTTAATCAGGCTAACGCTGAAGATAGTCCATCTAAAACACAAACCCAAAGTGAATTAACAATAGCAGATTAACCTAGCTTATTAGGTATTTTCGGTTTTCGTCTTTCTTCTCGTTTCTCTCAACAGTACATGCTCAGCACCATTATTGTAGTGGTGCTTTAGTGGCGTTTAATATTGTCCTGATGCAACGTGTTTCTAATATTTTAAAAATTCGCAATAAAAAAGCCCAGCAATGCTGGGCTATTAAATATTCTAAGGAAAAGTTGTTAACTTTGGGTTACATTAAATTGCCCGAATGTATAAACTTTAAACAAGTAAAAAGTGTTGATCAACACTAAACTCATATTTGAAATAACGCTCGACGACATAAGATCTAGGCTAAATGATAAGAACAATAAACCACATGCACTAATGGCGGCAACGCGCAGCAGTGTTATCTGGTTAATAAAGAATGCACCTAAACCTAGTGCAAGTAGTGTAGTATTTAAAAGCCAATCTAGCTCGTTTAGCATGGTCGTTTCAATAGTTCAGTTGTTGAAAAAAGGAGCGCCATTATGTTGATCTTTTGCACACCTTTCAACCAAGTAATTTTAAATTTTCAGATTAGTTTTTTTAATGCTAAAAGTAACTGCCAATTGCCGAAAACAAACCATTGTCAGCAATTACTTGATACTTTTGACAGCTCTGTGGTTTTTGTAAATCACTGCATAAATAAAGGGATTCACGGCTAGAATCATAGTTGGGATGCAAGTTGGAATCAATTAAAGTAGCTCCGTAACCTAAAAGTCCAGGCCAGTAAACACTTTCACTTACCATCCCTAATTTTTTATAGGTGAGCAAGGTTGGTTTTGGAAAAGCTAAAATTATTACAATAACAATGGCCAGAGATATAAATAGCCCCTTTTTTGACTTTGTTTTTTGGCTAGTGCCATTGTTTATGTTTGTTTTTTCCTCTACGGGTATAGAGCGCTGAGTAGGGCGTTGCGGCTTTCTTTTTTGCGCTGTTTTTTTTCTTGTTGGTGCTTTACCTAGCAACGACTGTTTATTTGGGGTTTTAGACATAAAGCAAATCTGGCCTTTTTTCCGTAGGTCTCTATAATTAAATGAGCAAATTTATATACTAAGCTAATTATTATGATAACTTAAAGTTAGCTTATAGCCTACGAGGAATAAAGATGAATACGCAGCTATCAATTTTAATTGTAGATGACGTTAGCACAGTGCGTAGTTTTTTGAGCCAAACGCTCATGCACTTAGGGATAGATAACGTAAAGGAAGCATCTACTGCCTCACAATGTATTAGTGAGTGCCAGGCTGCAAATTATAATATCATTTTTTTAGACATAGAACTGCCGGACGGCGATGGCAAAGATTTGATTGCACAAATCAATGAATTAAGCCCTGAGACAAATGTTGTAATGGTATCTGCACATTCAGGTATTGAAAATGTTAAGGATGCAATTGATAAAGGCGCTAAAGGATTTGTAGTGAAGCCGTTTACACCTAAAAAAATAGCGGCAATGCTTAAGAAGTTTTATCCAGACTTGGAAAATGTATGACACTAATCTGTTTAAATATTTATGTCGACTGTTATTAAAGTACGAGTTTAAATCTTAGATAAAAAAAAACCGGCAAAAGCCGGTTTTTTATATTCTATCAAAAACAAATTATAGAGCTTTAATCTTAGCTGCTATACGGCTCTTATGACGAGCTGCTTTGTTTTTGTGAATTAGACCCTTAGTTGCGTAACGGTCTAGGATAGGTGTAGCAACAGAAAAAGCTTGCTGTGCAGCTTCTTTATCGCCCGCTTCAATAGCAACAATTACTTTTTTGAAGTAAGTGCGCATCATTGAACGACGGCTTGCGTTGTGCTGACGGTTTTTTTCGCTTGTGATAGCGCGTTTTTTTGCAGACTTGATGTTAGCCAAGGTTTGCTCCTAACAATCTTAAAATAAAGCTTAAATTAAAGGCCGTGGAATATGCCTGTTTCTATCATGGATGTCAATTTAAATTTAACAATCCAAGAAAAACTGCACCATATAACGAGCATCAATTTGCCGCTTTAGCAGTTAATATAGACATTGTAACAAAGCACAGACCCCCAGCCTAGTGCTTTAAAGCGATTTATAAAAAAGGCTGTGGCATAATCGCCTATCTTGAGGATTTTTGAGTAGGTTTAAGGTGTCAAAAGGTTTATTTCGCTCTGGTATGATTGTTAGTTGTATGACTATGATATCGCGTATTTTAGGGCTCGTTCGAGATGCTGTCGTTGCCAATTTATTAGGCGCAAGTGCAGCGGCTGATGTTTTTTTATTTGCTAACCGTATTCCTAATTTTTTACGCCGTTTATTTGCAGAAGGTGCCTTCGCACAAGCATTCGTACCTGTGCTAAGTGAAATTAAAGAACAGCAAGGAGACGACAAAGTCAGACTTTTTGTTGCACAAGCAGCAGGCACCTTAGGAACCATTTTGCTAATTGTCACTATTATAGGTGTTGTTGCTTCCCCTGTTATTGCAGCATTATTTGGTACCGGTTGGTTTATAGATTGGTGGCAAGGCGGACCTAATGCCGAAAAATTTGAACTTGCAAGTTCACTACTTAAACTTACATTCCCTTATTTATTTTTTGTAAGCTTAGTTGCACTTAGTGGTGCGGTTATGAATGTGTATAACCGTTTCGCTGTTGCTGCATTTACACCAGTTTTGCTTAATGTTTCTATTATTACGTGTGCAATTTTTTTACATGATAAATTTTCAGTAGGTGCTTATGCACTTGCCATAGGTGTATTTGTCGGTGGTGTAGTGCAGCTACTATTTCAACTACCGTTCTTGTATCGCGCTAAAATGTTGGCGCGTCCGCGCTGGGCATGGCAAGACGAAAACGTAAAAAAAGTACGAAAACTTATGCTACCGGCTTTGTTTGGTGTCTCTATTAGTCAAATTAATCTGTTGCTCGATACCATGATTGCGTCATTACTGATGACGGGTTCAATTGCGTGGCTTTATTATTCAGACCGCTTAATTGAATTTCCGCTGGGATTATTTGGTATTGGTATTGCGACGGTTATTTTACCGGCGCTTTCTAAACTACATAGCAGTAAAAAAAGTAGCGACTTTCAGCATACTCTCGATTGGGGAGTTCGTTTTGTTATATTTTTAGGCCTACCAGCAATGGTAGGTTTGATGATCATCAGCCCACTTATTATTACCGTGTTGTTCGACCACGGTGCATTTAAAGAAGACAGTATTGATCATGTCAAAGCTGTAAGCTTAGGCGTAGTCGCATATTCGGTCGGTCTTGTAAGCTTTATGCTAATAAAAGTACTCGCTCCTGGCTTTTATGCTCGTCAAGATACAAAAACACCGGTGCGTATTGGTATTATTACCTTAGTACTTAATATGGTGTTTAACATTATGCTGGCTCCTTTCATTGGTTATTTAGGGTTGGCACTTGCTACTTCGTTATCGGCTAGCTGCAATGCATTTTTATTATACAGACAGCTTAAAAAAGAAAATGTATACCAGTTCTCATCAATGAGTATGCGTTTTACACTTAAATGTGTTGTTGCAAGTATTTTTATGGGAGCTGTCACATGGTTTGTGAGCAGTTACTATTATTGGGCTACATGGGCCTTTACACAGCAAGTAATATTATTAGTAGCGCTAGTGGCTTTGGCAGGTATTAGCTACTTTGCAATGCTATTTGTGATGGGCGTTAGACTAAATACGATAAAAAGTGTAGCAATTACTGAATCAAACTAAAAAAAAGATTATAATCGGCAACTCTGCGGCTTTAATCATTTTTTAGCCGTAATTAATAGCTCGCTAAACAAGGCATTAGGTGGCATGGAGTTAATTAGAGGTATACACAATATTCGCCCACACCATTTTGGTTGTGTGTTAACTATTGGTAATTTTGACGGCGTTCATTTAGGCCACGCAGAAGTATTAAAAGGTTTACTTAGCGATGCTAAAGCGCATAGTTTGCCTAGCACTGTAATGCTGTTTGAACCCCAGCCACAAGAGTTTTTTGCTAAAAACAATGCCCCTGCACGGTTAACGCGCTTACGAGATAAGTTACGTTTATTGAGTGATTTAGGTATTGAGCGAGTTATTTGCATTAGCTTTAATCAGCAATTTGCAAACATGCATGCTGAGCAATTCGTTAATGAGATTTTGATTAAAAAGTTAGGTGTTAAAGCACTTACTGTTGGTGATGATTTTAAGTTTGGAAAGCAACGCCAAGGTAACTTTCACTTACTTGCTAGCATGGGTAAGCAAGCGGGCATGGATGTAAAAAGCACCGCGAGCTTTCGTCAATTAAATGCTAGAGTAAGCAGCACTTTAATACGAGATGCTTTAGCATCCGGTGACTTAGCGAGTGCTAAAATAATGCTTGGTCACGATTATGCTATTTCTGGGCGTGTTATACATGGCTGGAAAAGAGGACGTGAACTCGGTTTTAGAACGGCAAATATAGCCCTAAAACGCCAAGTGTGTCCTGTCAACGGAGTGTTTGCAGTGCAAGCAACGATTGCAGGAAAACAGATTTTTGGAGTTGCAAATGTAGGTAATAAGCCGACATTTAATGGAACTCGTGCATTATTAGAAGTTCACCTTTTTGATTTTGCACAGGATATTTACGGACAATTTATGCATGTGGAGTTAATAGAAAAACTTCGCGATGAGAAAAAATTCGAGACATTAACACAATTAACGGCGCAAATAGCAACTGATGTTGCTGCCGCTAAGCAGTGTTTTGGTTTAAATCAGGTAGCCGATAGAGACGGAATGTAGGATAAATGAGCGACTATAAACATACTTTGAACTTACCGGAAACACCGTTTCCAATGCGTGGCAATTTGGCACAACGTGAACCAAAAATGCTTAAAGCATGGTATGAGGACGACCTTTATGGTCAAATTCGCAGCGCTAAGAAAGGTAAAAAAACCTTTATTTTGCATGACGGCCCTCCGTATGCAAATGGCGATATCCATTTAGGCCACTCAGTTAATAAAATATTAAAAGATATTATTGTTAAGTCTAAAACATTATCTGACTTTGATTCACCATTAGTTCCAGGTTGGGATTGTCATGGTTTACCAATCGAGTTAATGGTTGAGAAAAAAGTAGGCAAGCCGGGTGTAAAAGTTACTGCGAGTGAGTTTCGTGAAAAATGCCGTGCATACGCTAAAAAACAAGTTGAAGGTCAAAAAGTTGATTTTAAACGTTTAGGCGTATTTGCAGATTGGGATAAGCCATATTTAACAATGAACTTTGACTTTGAAGCGAATGCAATTCGTGTGCTTGGTCGAATTATTGAAAAAGGTCATTTGCATAAAGGCGCCAAGCCTGTGCATTGGTGTACAGACTGTGGCTCTGCATTAGCAGAAGCAGAAGTTGAATACCAAGATAAGCAGTCTCCAGCAATCGATGTGCGTTTTACATTTGTTGATCAAGATGCTGTTGTTAGTGCATTTGATCTGGCTGATGGCCATAAAGGTGAAGGCAGTGTTGGTACTGTTATTTGGACAACAACACCGTGGACGCTTCCTGCAAACCGCGCTGTGGCTGTGCATGCCGATTTAGAGTATGCGTTAGTACAGGTTGAAGATGAAGGCGTACAACAACGTCTAATTTTAGGTTCTGAGCTTGTTAAAGATGCTATGGACCGTTTTGGTTTTAATCACTTTCACGTACTAGGGTATGTAAAAGGTGCAGCGCTTGAAAACTTGCAAGTAGCCCATCCTTTTTATGATTTTAATGTACCAGTGATTGTTGCAGAACACGTAACTACTGATTCAGGTACTGGTGTTGTACATACCGCCCCAGGCCATGGTCAAGAAGATTTCGTGGCAGGCTTAAATTACAACCTTGAAGTGGCTAACCCTGTTGGTGCAAATGGTGTTTATTTACCAGATACCGAACTTTTTGCAGGTCAGCACGTATTTAAGGCGAATGCGAGCGTAATTGAAGTGTTAAAAGAGCGTGGTGCGCTTATGCATCACCATGCGCTTACGCATAGTTACCCACATTGTTGGCGCCACAAAACACCAATCATTTTCCGTGCTACACCGCAGTGGTTTGTAAGTATGGATCAGGCTAACTTACGTCAAGATTCTCTTGCTGAGATTAAAAACACGCAGTGGTTACCAGAGTGGGGCGAAAGCCGTATTTCTAACATGGTTGAAAGCCGCCCAGATTGGTGTATTTCTCGCCAGCGTACTTGGGGCGTTCCTATTGCATTGTTCGTTGATAAAGACACCGGTGCACTTCACCCAAATACACAAGAGTTAATTGCTCAAGCAGCAGAGCTTGTTGAAAAGTCTGGTATACAAGCATGGTACGATTTAGAACCAGCTACTTTACTTGGTGAAGAAGACGCCAAGCAATACATGAAAGTGCAAGATACGCTAGATGTATGGTTTGACTCAGGTGTGTCACACGCTTGTGTAGTAGATGCACGTGAAGACTTGGTTGGTCCAGCTGACTTATACCTTGAAGGTTCTGATCAGCACCGTGGTTGGTTTATGTCATCAATGATGACATCAGTTGCTATTAATGGTCATGCACCATATAAGCAAGTGCTTACGCATGGTTTTACCGTTGATGAAAACAGCCGTAAAATGTCTAAGTCACTAGGTAATGTTATCTCTCCGCAAAATGTGATGAATAAACTAGGTGCTGACATTTTACGCTTATGGGTTGCTTCTACCGATTACACGGCAGAAATGACTGTGTCGGATGAAATATTTAAACGCTCAGCCGATCGTTACC
>NZ_AUTI01000288.1:0-9179 GCF_000497995.1 Pseudoalteromonas sp. TB25 | reverse complement strand
CCGCCATATTTTTGCTAACTTATCGCTTGCACTGTGTGAATCTCGTGGTCTGCGTAAACAAAATAAAATAGTCGGTATTATTGCGATACTTCCAATTGCTATTGCAATAAAAAAATCATTTTTATTTTTAAAAAATAACGACATTAAATCAAGTTCAGGCCTGCGACTTAAAGCCGCAATCACCCAAATAAAATAGCCACGTAATAGCACAAGCAAACTTAAATTAAATGCAATAGGAGTTCGGTAACTTCCGTACTTATCCCAATATTCTGGACCGTATCGGCTCATTGTTGCGTCCTAACCATTATGCTTTTTAAGCAGCCCAATTAATTCATCTTCCGTGAGTATGTCGATACCTAAATCTTGGGCTTTAGTCAGTTTTGAACCCGCTTTTTCACCCGCGACTAACGCATCAGTTTTCGCTGATACGCTACCAGATACTTTAGCACCTAGTTGCTGTAAGCGTGCTTTTGCGTCATTACGATTAAGCGTATTTAGCGTACCAGTAAGTACATAAGTAAGCCCAGCAAGCGGTTGTTCTTCTTCAGAAGGTGCACTCAACGCTGGCCAGTTTACACCTTGCTCTATAAGCGCATTAACAACTGCTAAATTATGCTCTTCATCAAAAAAGCCACGAACATGCGTTGCAACTATTTCGCCTACATCACTTACCTGCGTTAAACTATCAATGCTGGCATTTATTATATTTTCAAGGGTAAGGAAGTGATTAGCTAAATTTTGTGCTGTTGCCTCACCTGCTTCGCGAATACCTAATGAATATAAAAACTTAGCAAGCGTAGTCCCTTTCGCCTCTTCAAGGGCTGTTACTAAATTTTTGGCTGACTTAGGTCCCATGCGTTCAAGTGATTCAAAATGTCCTTGTTTTAAAATAAACAAATCAGCGGGCGTTTTTATAAGCTCTCTGTCTACCAACTGATCAACAATTTTATCGCCAAGGCCGTCTATATCCAGCGCTTTGCGTGACGCAAAGTGTTTAATTGCTTGTTTGCGTTGTGCAGGACATACAAGCCCACCCGTACAACGAGCGACAGCTTCGCCTTCAACCTTTTCAACATGAGAGTCACAAATAGGACAAGTTACTGGAAATTCGATATCTGTGGCATCATCAGGGCGGCGCTCAAGTACAACTTGCGTTATTTGTGGGATTACATCTCCAGCACGGCGAATAATAACTGTATCACCTACTTTTACGCCTAAACGTGCAACTTCATCACTGTTATGAAGCGTTGCATTTGATACGGTAACGCCACCCACAAAAACAGGCTTCAAACGTGCAACCGGTGTAATGGCGCCAGTACGACCGACTTGAAAATCAACATCAAGTAGTTGGGTTATTTCCTCTTGCGCCGGAAATTTATACGCAATAGCCCAGCGGGGAGCTCGTGCCACAAAGCCTAAACGCTCTTGTAAGGCCTTTTGGTTTATTTTTATTACTACGCCATCAATTTCATATTTAAGCTCGCCACGGCGCGTTAAAATATCGCTGTAGTACTCAAGCGCGGCTTTAGGACCTTCAACTAATTTTGTTTCTGGGCACAGTGGCAACCCCCAGTCAGTTAACTTTTCTAATTGCTGATAGTGATCATCAGGAATACTGCCATCAGCTACAAGCCCGGTACTATAGGCATAAAACATGAGTGGGCGTTTAGCTGTAATTTTAGAGTCGAGTTGACGCAAACTCCCCGCGGCTGCATTACGCGGGTTAACAAATACTTTTTCACCGCGTTTTTGCGCTTCAGTATTTAATTTATCAAAGCCAGCGCTGTCCATAAATACTTCGCCGCGCACTTCAAGCTCTTTTGGGTAATCACCACGTAACTTAAGCGGTACATTACGAATGGTTTTAACATTTTGAGTAATGTTTTCACCGGTAAAACCATCACCTCGCGTAGCCGCTTGTACAAGCACACCATCACGATAAATAATTGATACGGCTAATCCATCAAGTTTTGGCTCACAACAAAAAGTAAGCTCATCAGTACTCATTAAGCGCTCTTTTATACGACGATTAAACGCAGTGAATTCTTCTTCACTAAACGCGTTATCAAGCGATAACATGGGCACTTGGTGCGCTACTTGCTCAAATTTACTCAATGCGGCACCGCCTACTTTTTGTGTCGGAGAGTCGGCGGTTAAAAATTCAGGGTGCTGCATCTCTAGTGCGCTTAGTTCGCGTAATAACCTATCGTATTCAGAATCAGGAATACTGGGGGTGTCGAGCACATAATAGTTATAGTTGTGTTGCTCTAATGTAGTACGAAGATGATTAATTTGCTCACTAATGCTGCTAGACATTTAAACCTCAATAAACATAAAAAAAGCCACTTTGACGATTCACCGTCCAGTGGCTTATAAAAATATAATGTATGCGTTATTTACGCTGAAAAAGAACGAACCTGTTCAACATATTGCCTGATGCGCTCTACTGTCATTTCATTTCGCTCAGCATCTAAAATTTGTGCACCAAATTCATCCGCTAACTTTTTAGCTGCGCTGTGCAACATATTAAATGCCGCTAGACCATCGCCGTCGCACGGTAACGTCATAAATAAGCTTACCCCAGCGGTACTAAACTGTTCCATATTATCAATATCAAACGTACCTGGGTTATACATATTTACTAATCTAAATAAAACAGGGCCTTGGCCAGCCGGATCTAAGTGGCGATTAAAAAAACCTTCCTCAGAATATTTAAAACCTAAAGTATTAACTGCTGGTAATAATTTACTGCCCTGCATACTAAGCTCTTCTGGCATTTGAATATGCACAATAACAAAGTCAGACATTTGAGCAGGCGCTTCTTCAGCACTTTGATCTTTTGTTTCAAGATCATCAACTATTTCTAAGTCATCTTCAATCGGTGTTTCTGGCACGCTTGTATCAATTTGCGGCTCATTTGCATCAAAGTTAAGCTCGCCAAATTGTGGCTCATCACGTTCGTCTTGCATTGGCTCTTTTGGCTCAGCCTCAGTACGAAACGGTTTAGATGAAGCTGGTGCGCTTTGTTGTAATGGCTCAACCCGTTCATTATCCGATACTTCTGGGCGGTCTTTTTTTCTAACTGACCACAATCCATGTATTAATAAACCACCAATGACAATTACACTGATAACGATTAAAACCCATCTTAATTGTTCGGCCATCCCCTCACCTTTTATTATTTGATATGCCTAAAACCTGTATATTAATGAAAAACTAATACACTTGTCATAAAAATTTATGCGTGTGCAAGTTGCACAGCTTGCTCTATATCTACAGCAACCATACGCGATACGCCAGGTTCTGCCATAGTAACACCTGTTAATCTACCTGCCATTTCCATCGCAATTTTATTATGACTAATATAAATAAACTGCACTGATTGTGACATTTCTTCAACCAAACGGCAAAAACGCACGACGTTGGCATCATCTAATGGTGCATCTACTTCGTCCAGCATACAGAAAGGAGCTGGATTGAGCCTGAATATAGAAAACACTAATGATAATGCGGTCAGCGCTTTTTCTCCACCACTTAACAAATGAATTGTTGAATTTTTCTTACCCGGTGGTCGTGCCATTATACTAACACCACTTTCGAGTAAATCGTCACTGGTTAATTCTAAATACGCGCTCCCACCACCAAAAACTTTAGGAAATAGCTCAGCAAAGTCTTCGTTAACTTGATCGAACGTCGCTTTAAAGCGTGTTTTGGTCTCACTATCAATTTTACGAATTGCACCTTCAAGGGTGCTTAACGCTTTTGTTAAATCATCTAATTGATTTTCAAGATAATCACTACGTGCTTTGGCTAAATCAAACTCTTCTATTGCCGCCAAGTTTACTGCACCTAATTTATCTAGCTGATTAGTAAATCCTGTTAACTGATTTTGTGCTGCACTTAAATTTAATGAATCTGGTAATTCATCAAGTATTGCTTTTAAGCTTTGTTTCAACTCTTCTAATGGCTCAAGCGCAACTTGCGCTTTTATTACTAAGCTTTGCTCTTCAATTGTTAGCTTTTGGTGCTGCTCTTGCAAGCCCACCAGCTCACCTTGTGAATTTTTAAGGCTTATTTGCTTAGTGTTTAAGCTCTCTTTCGCCTGAGCTAATTCTTTTTGTAGCAATACTAATGCCTGCTCACCTTTTTGATGCTGTGCTAAGAGCTGCGTAATTTTATCGCTAAGTTCTTGCTCTGGTATCAGCAGCTCTTCTATTTCATTTAGTAGTTCTTGCGCACCTTCTGATGCACTAACGTGCTCTTGCTCCGCATGGCTCAATTTGGTTTGGCTTAACTGCCATTCACTGCGTGCCTTTTGCTCTGAGAGCGTTGCCTTATGTGCTTGTGTTTTATATTGCTCAAGCATGCGTAATGCTTCGCTATAACTTTTATCACTTTGTGAGCGCAAGCTATTTGCAGCGTCTATTTCATCCGCTAAGTTAAGTTGCTGCTCATTCATCACTTCAAATTGCGCTACTTGCTCATCAAGCACGGTATTTAATTGTAAAAGCTGATTTGTTAATTGCTGTTTTTGTTGTTGTAGCTTTTCTAGTTGTAACTTAAAGTGCGCTACTTGCTGTTTGAGCATATCGCTGCGCGTACTGGCTACCGCTATATTTTGCGCAAGCTCATGTATGGCTTCTTTTAGCTCGCTTTGTTCGTTAATTAATTTTATTTGCTCAGCTGTATGTTCATCACGAGTGTGTGTTACTTGTTGTAGCTCATCCTCGGCATTGGTTAACTGCTGAGCTTTGTCCTGCAATTGCTTATGCTTTAAAAGCAATGAGTTTTCAACATTGCGATCGGCGCTTACATGCCAGTTACGACCATATAAAGCACCGTTTTCATCCATAACGGCTGTATAAAAACTATCTTTTAGTATTGCTAAATCACCGCTTTCGCTATAAGCAATACGTGCTAAATGCTCTGGATAAACACCGCTTGTTATACATGCAGCTAAGCTATTTGCTGGCATGCGTTTATCACTATTTGGCCACACACTGTTATCAGCTTGCTTCTCACTTACATTTAAATGCTCTAAAGATTTAAGTGCTTGCTCTATTAAAAGCTCAAAGCCTGCTTTAACACTTAGCTGATTAAACAAACTATTAGTACGCTCACTTATCTCATCAAGCCCTAATGTACTTTTAAGCCCTGTAATACTGGCTTTTAGCTCGTTTATTGTTTGAGTAAGCGTCAAATATTGCTTTTGTGAGTTATTAACACGCTCATTTTGCACTTCAAGCTTAGCGCTACAGTGCGTGTGCGCTGTTTGTTTAGCGGCAAGTTCTTGAGTTAATGTTTGTGTTTGCTGTGTTTGCTGTATTAACTGCTGCTCTACATCACTACTTTGTAGTTCGCTAAGCTGGACAGTTAACTGATCAATTTGCTCGTTAACATGATCAATTTGCTGCTGAGTTTGTTTAATGTGGCTACTATGTTGTTGCACATTATTATTAAGCTGTTGCTGTTGCTCACACAAAGCTTGCCAATGAGTATGGTGGCGCTGCTTAAGTGCTAATAATTCCTCAAGTTCATGCGTTAACCCACTAACTTGCTCTTCACATATTAAGGCATTCTCACTTGCCTCTTGCAGAGCTTCATTAAGTTGCTCGCACACAATTTGCTGCTGCGATTTTACCTCAGCACTTTGAATTTGGCGTTGCTGTAATTTAATTAAATTTTGTTTAAGCGTTTGAGTTTGTTGCTTTACATTTATTTGCTGTTGCTCCGCGCGGGTAAGCTCGGTGTGTATAACATGTTGCTGATGCTGTGCATCGCTTAGTTTATCTTGCTGGGCTTGTACTTGCCCCTCTAGGCTTGCAAGTACATCGTCATGCCCTGAGTTAGCAGTTTTAAAAAAAGAAATTTGATCGTTCAGTTTTTTTATTTGGGCGCTTTTTTCAAGTTGGTGCTGATGTAACTTTTGCCATTTTAAAACGGCAATTTGGCCTTTTAGCGTACGTTCTTGTGCTTTTAATTCGCGGTATTTTTTTGCATCAACCGACTGCACAGCCAATTTATCTAACTGACTTTGCAGCTCTTTACGCACATCTAACAAACGTTCAAGATTTTCGCGAGTGCTTTTAATACGTGTTTGTGTTTCGCGGCGACGCTCTTTGTATTTAGAAACGCCAGCGGCTTCTTCTAAAAATACGCGCAGCTCTTGTGGTTTACTCTCTATTAAGCGCGAGATCATCCCTTGCTCAATAATTGCGTAACTACGCGGACCAAGGCCGGTGCCTAAAAATATATCGGTAATATCGCGCTTACGGCATTTACTGCCATTTAAAAAATACAGTGACTGCCCGTCGCGCGTTACTAAACGCTTAATAGCAATTTGGTTTCGATCGGCAAATGTATTTGAGGGACCACCTTTATCGTTATCAAAAACAAGCTCTACAGAGGCTTGTGATATGGCTTTACGATTAGTTGAGCCATTAAAAATAACGTCGGTCATGGCATCGCCACGCAGGTTTTTAGCAGAGCTTTCACCTAGCACCCATCGCACAGCATCAATAACGTTAGATTTGCCACAGCCATTGGGGCCAACAACACACGTCATTTGATCAGGAAATGGAATTTTAGTGGGCTCTACAAACGATTTAAAGCCCGCTAATTTAATAGTGCTTAAGCGCATCTTATTGTTATTACCGATTATTATTGTTATTGATTACGAACAATTTAACTCATTAACAGTTAAATTGTTAAGCTTGTCGTTTAAAATTATCTAAAATAATACCGGTCGCCATTGCAACATTAAGCGATTCTGCACCACCAAAAGCGGGGATGGTGATTTTATTAGTTACCAACTTTGCACATGTCTCGCGTATTCCATGCGACTCACTGCCCATTAGTAAAACGACTGAGCCCGTAAATTGGGTTTTATGCACGCTTTGCCCATCTAAAAAAGCACCGTAAACAGGTAAATTTAAAGACTGTAGGTAATCAGGTAAATCTACTTGGCTTACCGATACCCTTACAAATGAGCCCATCGTGGCGCTAATTGTTTTTGGATTGTAAGCGTCTGCGCTGTCGGTGCTAGTTACTATATGTTTAATACCGTACCAGTCTGCCACTCTTATTATTGTGCCTAAATTACCAGGGTCTGATACGCCATCAAGTGCGAGTATTAAGCCACTTGCTTGTGGTAAAGCTGCCTTTGGCATATCAACAATAGCAATGGCTGCATTATTGCTAACTAGGGTGCTGGCTTTGGTGAGGGTCTCTTCATCAGCTTCAACAAAGTTAGCTTGCGGATACTTACCTTGGTACGCATTTATAAATTCGTTTGTAGCAAAAATATTAACCACATTTAATGGGCTGTTTAATAACTCAAGTACGTTTTTCTCACCCTGTACAAGGTATTGATTATATTGCTTTCGGTACTTTTTTTGGCCAAGTTGGCGAATAAGTTTGAGTTGGTTTTTTGAAATCATAACAGCCCCATAAAATTATCCAGCAAGTATAACAGATTTCACTATAACATCTGAACTCGAAAAGCAGCGAATGGGGCTAATTTATCTTACTCGCACTTCTTTCAAAGGTCAGATTAATGCGAATAAACATGCCTTTTATTGCTTCTAATTGATTTGAATCATCCACCGTCTGAGCCAATTCCCCATAAAGATTATCTGACGCTTGCTTAAACTTATTATTAAATTTGCCCTTGGTTGCCAACATAAATGCATCGGCTAACGTACGCNGCTGCCACTCATTTAAATACTTTAGCTTTGTATTACCAGCCAAATTTTCACAAATTGAGTTTAATCGAACCGACGCATGCCCTAAGTTTAGAGCGGTTAGTGCAAGATCAGTAATTACGCGTGAGTGTGAACCTTGATCGTAATTAGTTAGGCGAATTAACCTATCGGCCATGCGGCGGTTATACCAAATACTTGGGGTTGGATGGTTATTTATTTCGAGTAAATCTTTATAAGTGGCCTTAAAAACACGATGAACAAGTAATTGTACACTTGGTCCTGTAAATAACTGAAAAATCCAAAATAAAATACTCACCCCCGCAAAGATTGCCATTGCAGAGCTAAGTGTGTAATCGATTGAAAACGCAAGGCTCATATCGGTACTGGGTCTTACCAAAATCGTAAATGGGATACAAAACCCCAAGCCATATGGCAATGTTTGTTGATCAGCTAGCAGCAGTAAACCCAAAAAATAAGGCCCTGCTAATACAAGTAGCAATATTTCTAATTGCCCACCACTTTGTGATAATAAATTGAGTGCGTAAAAAATAGTTACAATAGCAGCAACCACCACGCCTACCAATAAACGCTTTATTACCACCTGTAAAATAGCTAACGGTATTCTTGCCAACATTATCGAAAATATGACCGGTAAAATCATAATTAATAATGCAGCAGAAGAGCCTGTATTAATCCAAATAAATGCGCCGATAGAAAATACCAAAGCAGTTCTAAATCCAACAATAATGCCAGCTAATGGGTCGCGATATGTAAGCATACTGGGTGCATTTAATAATGTTTTATCACGCTCTTCTAACGCTCTGTATGCGCGTAGTAAAATTGTTAAGTCGGCTGCTACTTCTAAGCTCACATTGAGCATGTGAGATTCAAATGGCGAATCACACACCGTATTTGCTCTATAGTCGGTTAGCTCTTTACGCAGCGTTTTAACTTGTTCGGCGCAGTAATCAAAATCGTCAGACTCTTTAATTTGCGCAAATACGTGCTTAAGTTTACTTATTAATTTATCTAAAGTTGGTGTAATAAGGTCTTCGTGGTTTCGCTGTAGGCGGCCAATTATTTGAATTAAGGCCAATAAAGAAAGTACTTTTTGCGACAACTGGTTTGCAGCACGCGAGCGCCCTGGACCTTTTGGTCCTTCGTACCTTACTGCGCTGGAATCTTCGTTTATTGATCCCAATGTTGCCATAATGCCATCTATTTGCTGGTGACGGTTTTCGTGCGAGCCCTTAGAATCAAGCTCAATAACTAAATAATGTAACGTTTGATTTATAACCGACCGCGCTTGTACTTGTAGTAAATGTTTAACCTTTACAGGCCAAAATAGATGGCTCACAAGCCCAGCACATACAGAACCTATTATTATTTCGCTTACTCGCGCTTGTGCAATATCAAATATACTTTGGCTGCTCACCATTGCCGGAGTAACCATGACTAAAAGCACAATAATGGCGG
>NZ_AUTI01000287.1:4770-13122 GCF_000497995.1 Pseudoalteromonas sp. TB25 | reverse complement strand
CCCGACATACCAAATATTCCGTAAGCTGCATTCATAAAAATATGCATCCACATAGGAAACCAAATACGATAACCACATTCACAATATAGCCACGCAAACCATGTACCTGCTACAGTAGTGATTGCAACCGCCATCAATGCAGAAATCGCATCATTGCCTTGATAAATATGGCCCAGACCAAATATTACTGAACTAATTAATGCCGCAGGCACAAAGCCCCATCTACAATATTTAAATAAAACACCAAACAATGCAGCCCTAAAAATTAGCTCTTCAAAAAACCCCGCATAAACTGAGCCAGTTATTATTGCTGGTATTGATAGGTTAAGTTCATCACTCAAAAATCCATAACCTATTGCCATAGGAGTACAACAAATAATTGCTGCGAGTGCATAGTTAATAAAACCAGAGGAATTAAGCCCTATAGATTCAAAAGGCTTACTTTGTTTAAACAAAATAATAGCCGCAATAACTAACGGTCCATATAAAAAAATATATTTAGCGGGGGTAAATAAAATGCCAGTTAGATTATCAAGTTCAGACAACCAGCTAGACCAACCTTCTCCCCAAAACCGCCTCATTACATAGTGGCAAAATACAAATATAGAAATTATTACAAATGCCTTGATAGCGTATTTCATATCTACTTTTCTCGTTAAGTTGTAAATTTCAACTTAATCTTGGCAATAGTAAAAATACAAAGCGACCTATTAGGTCTCAATTACAAGACGAGGTATAAAGCCCATGTTTTAGGGGGGATTAACATGTTTTTGGGATTAATGACAAAGCATCTTTTATTACTTTTACATAAGAACGAGACACAGGAATTTTAATATCAATTGTATGTAGCGATAATTGCAACCCTCCAGCATTACCATTGAAGTGCTGAATGTTTTGCAGGTTGACCGCATAAGAACGGTGGCATCGTAATATAATTGTATTTTCTGGAAGCTGCTTTAATAAACCGCTAAGAGATACACGTAATAGTTTACGTGAAGTTGAAGCTCCTTCTTGTATTGTTATTTCACAATAGTTGTCTGAAGATTTAATAAATAAAATATGGTGATGAGCTGTGTTAATTTCGTCGTTTTTATTATCGCCTTTAAGAGTAATTGTCTTTAATTCAACTTCTCTCAACTGCTCTTGATCGACGCTAACTGTACTTGGCTTAGTTAAATCTATTACATGCCTATTTACCACAAGTAAAAAAATAAGAGGAAATACACCAATACAAAAAATATACCCTACAAAAAGTAATTGATTCTGCCAATGCCAAGACCCAAGTACAGCAACCACAAAATACCCATGATTGAATAACGCAGTAATTAAAATATATGTGATAGGAATAATAATTAAACGGCTTAATTTACTTAGCTTAAACTTAAGTAACACTATTTCTATAAAACCTGACAATAGCAAAGCACAAAAGGTTACTAACCCATAGCCAAAAAGCCGCAGAAACTTGTAAGACTCGGTATCGCTTGAAGTGCCAAAAGGTTGAAATACAAAAAGTACAAAAAGCGCTATAAACGAAAACATGACGGCACGATATACAACTAACTTTCTCGAATCTAGATCATCTTTGAGCCACAACATCCTATTTTTCATACCTTTAATCAACCAATGTTTAAAAATAGCACACATTAATATGTGCATTCCAACTCATTTAAAATTTTTTGTGATGGTAGTTTTATTAAAAACAAAAAAGGAAGAGAACATCAACGTTATTTAACAGCAGAAGGTGTTGTGTGAGCAATTCTATCTGCTTTTAAGATTTTACTAATGAGAGATAAAACATGTAATACCAATTCGCTTAATTAAGTGGTCTATTTTTAAGGCGGAAAAACGTGTTGATAGCTAGGCAAAAAATTCGCTATTAAGTTGTTCTAAATGAGAGTTTTTTAACGCAGGGAGCGACACGTTTAGCCCCGCAAAATGATTAAGTATTATTGCGGATTGGTATAAGTGCACTGATTTTGTTCCAAACACAAAAAAGCCCGCTAAATTAGCGGGCTATTTTGTTATATGGTGGAGAGATAGGGATTTGAACCCTAGATGGGCTATAAACCCATGCCGGTTTTCAAGACCGGTGCATTCGACCACTCTGCCATCTCTCCGATACTGCTAAGTTAAAAGTAAGAGTGTACTAATAACTATTTAAATGAATGATATTTTAATTACCACACACTTATTAAATAAGTGGTGGAGAGATAGGGATTTGAACCCTAGATGGGCTATAAACCCATGCCGGTTTTCAAGACCGGTGCATTCGACCACTCTGCCATCTCTCCGCACGGCCTGCATAATAGGGAAACCCATCCCTTTTGTGAAGCTTTTTTTTAAATTAATTGTTTAAGTGCCTAAAAAACAATTGATTTGTTTAAAGTTAAAACAAAATGTTTTTAATTTAGCCATCAATATACTTTTATTTAAATATTTAACTCTATTGATCTACAAAGGTTTGCCCAAACATATAAGAGTTGGTAATCTAATTTTAGTTAAATTATCGAAACACACACGTTTCACTTAAAGGAGCTCTACAATGGCGTTTAATCAATCGTACAATACCGCGAAACCGGTAATGTCTACCATTGAAACAAACAAGGTACTTAAAAACACCTACTTTTTACTAGCTATGACACTTGCATTTAGTGCAGTTACAGCCGGTATTTCAATGGCACTACAATTACCTTACTTTATGGGAATTGTGTTTACACTTGTTTCGTTCGGTTTATTATTTGTTGTAAATAAAAAAGCAGATACAGCATCTGGTGTATTTTGGGTTTTTGCTTTCACAGGTTTAATGGGGGCAGGCTTAGGTCCATTGCTTAACCATTATGCTGCATTACCTAATGGCCCAATGCTTATTATGCAAGCCTTAGGTTCTACAGCGCTTATCTTTTTTGGTTTATCTGCTTATGCACTAAATACTAAAAAAGACTTCTCATTTATGGGTGGCTTTTTAACTGTTGGCTTAATCGTTGTGATTGTAGCAAGCATCGTTAATATTTTTATTGGCAGTTCATTGATGTTTATGGTGCTTAATGCAGCAGTTGTACTGATTATGTCTGGTTTGATTTTATTTGATACAAGCCGAATCATAAACGGTGGTGAAACTAACTACATTCGCGCAACAGTGTCTTTATACCTAAGCGTATATAACTTATTTACTTCTTTACTTGCTCTACTTGGCGCAAGTGATGACTAATTAAATAGTTCTGTTAAAATAGCCCCTTTATTGGGGCTTTTTTATTGGAATTGTTTTGGCACGCTTTGTTCTTTCATTACATACACCACCATCCGATCACGATACCACGCAACGCATAGTTAAATTTGCGAATGCATGTTTAGCCCAAGGGCACACCATTGATGCTATTTTTTTATACCAGCAAGGTATTTATCATGCATCTACCCACTTTGATTTATCCTCAGACGAGCTTCAAATTTCAGCACTTTGGCAGCAACTTGCTGATCAAAAACTAAATTTAATGCTGTGTGTTACCGCCGCGCAAAAGCGCGGGTTAGATATTAAAAACACAGGTGTATTTAAAGTCGCAGGGTTAGCTGAATTTGCAATGCTTGCAAGCGACGCAGATAAATGGGTGCAATTTAAATGATAAACGTATTAGTAATGAGTCAGTGCAGTCCATTTGACGATTTAAATATTCGTGATGCACTTGATATGACATTGATATTTGCTGCTGTTGACCAAAATGTGAGTTGGTTGTTTAGCGGCCCCGCCGTTTTGGCTTTAAAAAAGCATCAACAACCAAACAATATTGGCTTAAAAGACTTTTTTAAAAACATTAAAACACTCGAAATCTATGATGTTGAAAACATCTACGTGTGTGAAAAGTCATTGCTTGATTATGGTTTAAATAAGCATGATTTACTCATAGAGGCAAAAGCACTCAACTTTAGCCAACAACAAACATTAATTAAAGCGCAGCAACATGTGGTGAATTTATGAGTACATTACATATTTTTTCTAAGCCGCTTAACTATTATTCGGCAAATCAGCTAGAGAACTTAATTTTATCAGACGATAACGTGCTACTTGTTGGTGATGCCTGCTTTGCAAAAAAACAATTTAGGCAATTTGCAGATACACTGTTAATACTTGAACAAGACGCGCAAGTACGTGCAATAAAATTAACAGATAACGATAAAGCCATTAGCTATGAAGACTTTGTAGCACTCACTTTATCAACTAATCAATCAATTACGTGGTAACTCATGCTTGAATTTAACAACCAACAGATTGAAACCGACAAACAAGGCTACTTGCTCGACCATACTTTATGGTCAAAGGAGCTGGCGCCTGTAATTGCTACTCAAGAAAACATCACACTTAGTGAGCAACACTGGGAAGTCATTAATTTTGTTCGTGATTTTTACATTGAATATAACACCAGTCCAGCAATTCGGATGCTTGTAAAAGCAATGGCTAAAGCACTCGGTGAAGACAAAGGTAACAGCCTTTATTTATATAAATTATTCCCTAAAGGCCCTGCTAAGCAAGCAACAAAAATCGCCGGATTACCAAAACCAGCTAGGTGCATATAATGAGATCTAAATCAGGCAATAATCAAGTAACTGAATCCAAGCCAAAAAGAAGTACAGGGCGTACTTATTCTCGCAGTGCACTTAACAAAGCGCCTTCAGGTAAAAGAGAAATAAAGCTGCAAATAGCATCTAAAGACAGCAAAATTGTGTTATTCAATAAACCATTTGATGTGCTATGCCAATTTACAGATGACGCAGACAGAAAAACGCTTGCTGAGTTTATCCCTATTAAAGAAGTTTACGCAGCAGGAAGATTAGACAGAGACAGTGAAGGTTTATTGCTTTTAACAAACTGTGGAAAATTGCAAAACACCTTAACTGCTCCTGATAAAAAAACGAATAAAACCTACTGGGCACAAGTTGAAGGTGAACCAACAAGTGAATCAATTAATGATTTATGTAATGGCGTAGAACTTAAAGACGGGCTTACACTCCCCGCTAACGTTAAAATAATTGATGAGCCAACAATTTGGGCGCGTACNCCCCGCCTGTACGCGAGCGAAAAGCAATCCCTACCACTTGGCTAAGTATTACCATTAATGAAGGTAAAAACAGACAAGTTCGTCGAATGACCGCGCATATTGGCCACCCTACACTTCGCCTTATTCGCTATAGCATTGGCAACTATACGTTGGATGATATTAATTGTGGTGAATACAAAGTAATTAAGGGCGTAGTTGATGCATAAACCGCATGTAACAGTTGCGGCAATAGTAAAAAAGCAAAATGAGTTTTTACTTGTAAAAGAGCGCGATAAATTTACACAGCAAATTTGTTACAATCAACCTGCGGGTCATTTAGAGCAAAACGAAACACTTGCACAAGCCGCAAGCAGAGAGCTACTTGAAGAAACAGGCTTAGCGCTTAAGCCAGTCGGCTTTTTAGGTGTGTACAATTTGCATGCCGAAAATGGAGTGCACTATTTACGATTCTGCTTCTTATTTGAAGCGCCTGATAATATAAAAGCGCCAACGCCAATAGATACCGACATTATCAGCGCTAACTGGTATACATTAGAGCAAACAAAATCACTACCGCTTAGAAGTCCTTTAGTATTGAAGTGTATTAACGACAGCCTGAACCGACCAGTATTAAGCCTAGAAACTATTTATAATTAGTTATATTGGCGAGTAGCTTAAATAAAATAATTAACTCTATTTTACTTACTCTGAGCTTAGCGCTATACAGTTACGCCCTTGTTTTTTAGCATAGTACAAGGCGTTATCAGCGGCTTTAACAAAGCTAATTTCATCACTATTTGTATAGTCACTGATGGTATTAATACCCATACTTATAGATAAAAATCCGGTAAAGCTATCCTGATGTGCAATAGCTAAGTTTTCTACAGCCTTTTGTATTTGCTCAGCTATAAACAATGCCCCTTGCCTATCGGTTTGAGGTAATAAAACAACAAATTCCTCTCCGCCATATCGAGCCACAAAATCTTCTGGGCGACTAACAGTTGAAGCAATTTTTTGAGCCACATCATATAAACACGTATCGCCGGCTACATGCCCATACCGGTCATTAAATTGTTTAAAATAGTCAATATCGATAATAATTATCGATAGCATGCCTTCGCATTCTTTTGATTGTTCATACTCTTGTGTTAGTTTTTCATCAAACCGACGCCTGTTTGCAATTTTGGTTAATGCATCCAAAAAAGCCATATCCCTAAGTATATCCTCTGCTTCTAAACGCTCTGTAGCATCATTAAAAACAGCTAAAAACTCTTCACCTATATCAATTCCTGAAATTTCCATCATCACTTGTGAGCCATCACGACAAGAAACTCGATAGTTATTTGCAGGTATATCGTTATTATTATTCAGCGCCTTTTCAAGTGAATCTTGCCACAGCTTTTTTGCAAGCTCTCTATATTGTGGATCTGGGCACGCTTTTTCCCACCACAATTTAAGATTAGGTACATGCTCTACTGTATAACCAAAAACATCTACAAAGCGTTGATTAACTTTCAAAATATCACCCGTCTTAGAACACACATTACATACCGGCATTGGCAAAACGGTAAATAACCTAGCGTAGTGACTTATCTCATGTTTGCGCATAGGGTTGAGTGTACTTTGAGGTAAGTAACTCATTGGCATATCACTTTTTTCTATACTAAGCTTTTCGTCCATTTCTAAAGCGAAATACCATTCAAGCCACCAGTGCTCTACATGATCAAGTACCTTTAGCTCAATGTTCTTTTTAGCGGTTGAGCCCTTAATTAAGCTAAATAACTCATGTACATGATTTGGTTCTTGGTAAATATGGGGTTTTTTTAGTTTTATTAACTCATAAAAAAGATTATAGGCTGATTTTTTAAACTCTGTCGTCTTGCTAGAAAGTAATTCGCTATCCACAAAATCCGGTTTTTGTGTGTAATGCTCGACTAAAGAATTTATCTTGTTTATTTGATAGGCATAATTCATATATTCATTCCATTGACTATATTTCAAGCGGCTTTAAAATGGTTTACAACCATATACTCACCACTATTTTATTTTTATTAAGTGTATATTTACCCTAGTAGTTTTAAAAGAAAAATACTATTAATAAAACTCAATAACTACATGAATTATTCTATACTCTTAATTTATTAGTAAAGATCACTTTAATATTGCTAAAGTTACAGCCTGATAATGCGTTTAAGTCTAGTTTGCTATTTGTTATACAAATAAAATAGTGACAAATTATGTCCTTTGCCGCCCTACGCTCTTTAAGCACAAACAAAATACATGCTATAATCGCGGCCTTTCCAAGTTAACAGCAATCTGTATAAGCGAAATTATTCATGAGCGAAAATAGTCACATTAAAGTCATTGTTGGCATGTCCGGCGGTGTTGATTCTTCTGTATCTGCATATTTATTACAACAACAGGGCTACCAAGTAGAAGGCCTGTTTATGAAGAACTGGGAAGAAGACGACAATGATGAATACTGTGCCGCCGCTGATGACTTAAAAGATGCACAAGCCGTGTGCGACAAATTAGGTATTGAGCTTCACACAGTAAACTTTGCTGCTGAATACTGGGATAATGTATTCGAATACTTTTTAGCAGAGTACAAAGCCGGCCGTACACCAAACCCAGATATAATGTGTAATAAAGAAATTAAATTTAAAGCCTTTTTAGAATTTGCGGCTCAAGCACTCGGTGCTGACTTTATTGCAACTGGACACTACGTTCGCCGTGAACTTCGCGATGACAAATACGTAATGTGTCGCGGACTTGATAATAATAAAGATCAAAGCTACTTCTTATATACCCTAAGCCATGAACATATTGGCCAAACGTTATTCCCTGTAGGTGATATCGAAAAACCAGAAGTACGCCGCATAGCAGAAGAACAAGACCTAATCACGCACGATAAAAAAGACAGCACCGGAATTTGCTTTATCGGTGAGCGTAAATTTAAAGATTTTTTACAAAAGTTTTTACCAGCGCAACCTGGCGTTATCGAAGACACTGACGGTAACAACGTAGGCGAGCACGAAGGCTTAATGTACCACACGCTTGGACAACGCAAAGGCTTGTTAATTGGTGGTATGAAGGAAGGTTCTGGCGAACCATGGTACGTAGTTGATAAAGATTTAGAACGTAACGTACTTGTTGTTGGTCAAGGTAAAGATCACCCTCGCCTATACAGTAATGGTCTTAATGCAAACCAATTACATTGGGTAGACCGCGTTGGCCCTAAAGGCACCACTCGCTGCACAGTTAAAACACGTTACCGCCAAGAAGACTTAAGCTGTACCCTACTTGTAGGTGAAGACGGCATGGC
>NZ_AUTI01000287.1:0-4765 GCF_000497995.1 Pseudoalteromonas sp. TB25 | reverse complement strand
TTATTCGACGAACCACAAAAAGCAGTTACGCCAGGTCAATCTGCTGTATTTTATGCAGAAGATGTGTGTTTAGGTGGTGGTATTATTGACTCGGTGATTAAGTAATGAATGAATACCAAGTCATGGCGCTTGCCGCCATGTGCCAGGTTGCTAAACAAGTTCAAAAAATTGCTCAATACGGCAGCAACAACGAACACGATTTAGAAATCTTACTTTCAAGTATTATTCAAACATCTCCTGAATCCCCAGAGGACGTTTATCAAGGTACAGATAACCTGCGTGATGGCTATAAAACATTAATGGCGCAGCTTACTGCAGGCGCTCAAAAAGATGTTGAAATAGTAAAGTACGTAGGTGGTTTAATGCAGCTTGAGCGTGCACTCAATGCAAACGACAAGAGCTTAAACGAATTAGGCAAACGAATTGATGATATTCATCGTCGTTTAGATCATTTTGCTATTACCGACGAGAGCGTTGTTGCCGGTTTAGCAGATATATACTCGTCGGTGCTGAGCCCCCTTGGGCACCGAATACAGGTTTATGGTAAACCCGAGTTATTAAAACAGCAGCTCACTCAAAATAAAATCCGTGCCCTATTACTAGCCGGTGTTAGAAGTGCAGTATTATGGCGACAAATGGGCGGTAAACGCCGTCACTTTTTCTTTTCAAAAAGAAAAATACTCGCCATTGCTAAAACAAAAATTTAACTATCGTTCAAACTAAAATTTAGGAGTTATTATGGAGCTTTCAGCGTTAACGGCTATCTCTCCGGTGGATGGTCGCTACGGCAGCAAAACCACTGAACTACGCAGTATTTTCAGCGAATTTGGCTTAATTAAATACCGCGTAATTGTTGAAGTGCGTTGGTTGCAAGCGTTAGCTGCAGCAAGCGATATAAAAGAAGTACCTGCATTTAGCGAACAAGCAAATGCACTACTTAACGCTATTGTAGATAACTTCAGTGAAGCTGATGCACAGCGCGTTAAAGATATTGAACGCACTACAAACCACGATGTTAAAGCGGTTGAATACTTATTAAAAGAAAAAGTAGCCGATAACAGTGAGCTTCATGCAATCAATGAATTTATTCACTTTGCTTGTACTTCAGAAGATATTAACAATCTATCTCATGGTTTAATGCTTAGCGAAGCACGTAACAAGGTTTTACTCCCTTATTGCGATGAACTTTTAAGCGCAATTAAAGAAAAAGCGATTGAGTACAAAGCAATCCCAATGATGACTCGTACGCACGGGCAACCAGCTACACCATCAACGATGGGTAAAGAGTTTGCTAACGTATACATGCGTTTAAAGCGTCAACGCGGGCAAATTGCACAAGTAGAGATGCTAGGTAAAGTTAACGGTGCTGTAGGTAACTACAACGCACACCTTAGCGCATACCCAGATTACGACTGGCACACACATGCAGATAAATTTGTATCAAGTTTAGGCTTAACACTAAACCCATTTACTACACAAATTGAACCGCATGACTATATTGCAGAGTTGTTTGACGCAATTGCACGTTTTAACACTATATTGTTAGATTTTGACCGTGACATGTGGGGTTACATTGCCCTTAATCACTTTAAGCAAAAAACAATTGCAGGCGAAATTGGCTCATCAACAATGCCACATAAAGTTAACCCAATTGATTTTGAAAACTCAGAAGGTAACTTAGGTTTAGCAAACGCTATTTTTGCTCATCTTGCACAAAAATTACCCGTTTCTCGCTGGCAGCGTGACCTTACTGATTCAACCGTATTACGTAACCTAGGTGTAGGTATGGGTTATGCAATTATTGCATACCAATCAACACTTAAAGGTGTAAGTAAGCTTGAAGTAAACGAGCAACGTTTAGCTGACGAGCTTGATCAAAACTGGGAATTACTAGCCGAGCCGATTCAAACGGTTATGCGTAAATATGGCATTGAAAAACCATACGAAAAACTTAAAGATTTAACACGCGGCAAACGTGTAAATCAAGAAATAATGGCTGACTTCATCGATGGTTTAGACCTTCCAGAGCACGCTAAAGTAGAAATGAAAAAACTAACACCTGCTAATTACATTGGTCGTGCTGTTGAGTTTATTGATGATTTAGTTTAAAAACTAAATTGCTCTTTTAAAAAGCGAAAGGATCATCCTTTCGCTTTTTTTGTTTTAACCCCATTGCACTAACTAGTAGGCATAATGTATGTATCAATTAAAAATAAATAATTTGTCTGAGCAAGAGTTTTTAAGCCATTTTTGGCAAAAAAAGCCGCTTTTAATCAAACAAGGTTTTGCTAATTTTCAAGACCCGCTTGATGCTAATGAACTTGCCGGCCTCGCAATGGAAGAAAGCATAGAGTCACGTATTATCACCAATCATAAAAATGACTGGCAAACGCACCAAGGTCCATTTGAAGACTTTGAGCAGTTAACAGACGAAAATGCCACCTTATTAGTGCAAGCTGTTGATCATTGGCATCCTGAAGCTGCACAACTACTAGAGCCATTTAGGTTTATTCCAAACTGGCGCATAGATGATTTAATGATTAGCTATTCAACGCCTAATGGTGGTGTTGGCCCACATTTAGACCAATATGACGTATTTATTATTCAAGGCGAAGGTAAACGTCATTGGCGCGTAGGCCTGCCCGATCCAACACTTAAGCAGTTTGCTCAAAACAAAAAATTACTGCAAGTAGAAGCATTTGAAGCCGTAATCGATTGCATATTAGAGCCTGGCGATATTTTATATATTCCACCAGGGTGCCCTCACGAAGGTTACGCTGTAGAAAATGCACTAAATTATTCAGTTGGTTTTAGGGCGCCAAACCAACAAGATTTATTGTCGAGCTTTGCCGATCATATTATTGATACCGAAAGCGGCCAAAAACGTTATACCGATCACAACATCACATTAAGAAAATCAAAGGGTGAACTTACAAACCTTGAAGTTGATAAAGTTAAAACATTGATGGCGGCACTTTTAGAAAATGACGATTTATTTAAACAATGGCTAGGCTCAACGCTTAGTCAGCCCAAACATGAAATGGATTTAGCGCCAGTAGAGCCTCCATTTACGTCAGAGCAAATAAGCGATGATTTAAATAATGAAGAAGCTGTGTTTGAGCGTTTAGGTGGCACACGCGCTATTTATCAGCAACTCGATACAGAAGTTTTACTAAGTGTAAATGGCGAAAATTACGCTATGCCGTTAACCGACTTAGCGGCGGTTAAACTACTTACCGATCATACTGAGTTTGAAAGTTCAGCATTAAATTTAACAAAGCCAAGTTTAGTTTTTACTCAAACTTTTACTACACTTGTTAATGAGGGGATCTGGTTTAATATAGACCACGAGTAATAATACCAATTATATTAATAATGATGAGCATTTTACAGCGTAAGATATTATGTATACAGGTCAGTTAAAATTTTTAATTTTCATCTGATATTGGCTTAAATAATTTTGCTGTGATTGCTTACTCATTCTAATTTGGTATCAATAGGAGTTTGCAATGGGCTATCTGGTTGATAAGGTTGAATGGGATATAAAAAAAGATATGCTACAAAAAATTCGAGAGCGAGTTTTTGTTTACGAGTTACATATCCCCAAGCATATCGAATTTGATAGCCTAGATAAAATTGCATTACATGTACTTGTTACAGACGATGCAAACTGCCCAATAGCAACAGGTAGATTATGTAAAGATGGCTTAATCGGCAGAATAGCTGTATTACCTGAGCACCGTAATCGCAAAGTATATAAATCGCTTCTCAACTTTATTGTAGAATTAGCGTCAAACCAAGGTATTGAAGAAGTAAGCATTAATTGTATTTTAAATGAAGTAGAGCGTTTTAAGCGCAATGGCTTTATTCAGCAAGGGAATGTATTTATGGAGGCGGGAATTCCTAGGCAACGTATGCAATGCCCTGTTTCGGCGTTTAATACTACTCCCTTCACACTTGTCCATTAGATAAAGAGAAGGGCGATAAATAAGCTATCACCCTCTACTTTTTTACTTAACCCAAACCGTCGTTACTTTGCCTCATTTGCCCACAGCGGCTCATTATCATACATTTCGTACAAGCCATGGGCTCTATTGATAAGTAAGTTAGCAAAGTCTACCTGTGTTTTATCACGCGCGCCTGTACTCATAATCTGATCCGCTTTTAATTGCCACTGCAAAGAAAAGTAACGCATTGCATCACGAGCATCTGTAGCTGCACTTACTTCAGCATGATCTGTAGGTAACCGCCCTGTTACTACCCAATATGTTTTACCGTTCTGTGCTTTAAATTTCCACATTGCACAAAGTGGTGCTAAAAATCGACTGTCTTTATCAACTACTGATTTTGGCATAATGCCCTTTTCGGCTAAATGCTTTTGCGCTGTTTGAAAACATTCGCGTTGCCACTGCATTCTTTGCTCATCAGTTATAACTTGTTCTTTTGCTGTTAACGGCTTTTTTTCTTGTTGCTGCATTTTTATTAACCTTTTACTTCTTTTTTAACACTCTAAGGGCTTAGTAAATAAGGTGCAAGTATAAAACGGTCATTTGCACCTTAAAGCGCTCTGTTTGCTGTGTTTTTAGCCAAACTATTATTTTATATTGTGATCAAACGAACCCACATCACCCGGAAATACTACTGGCGACTCAACACCGTCTTTACTAACAGAGGCTACACCAAAGTAATAATTATCAATCACTACGTTTTTAAGTGTGTACTGTGAAACCCTACCAACGTATTTACTAAACTGCCATTGCGGCTC
>NZ_AUTI01000286.1:0-37338 GCF_000497995.1 Pseudoalteromonas sp. TB25 | reverse complement strand
GCTATTGCACAGTTAAAAGCCGATAACGTTGATGAAATATACGTAAGCTTTGATATTGATGCACTTGATGCTGAATTTGCATCCGCCACAGGTACGCCAGAGCATCACGGTTTAACGCCTCAGCATGCGCTTGATATTTTATCAGCCATTGCGGATGAGTTTCCTATTACGGGTGCAGATATGATGGAGATAGCGCCATTTACCGACAGCTCTTTAGTTGGTCAATCAAGCTCTGAGACGACACTTAGAGAAGGCGCTAAAATTTCAGCCTTTTTAATTAGTGCAATGAACAAGTAAGCTGTAGAAGCTATAAATACTAGCACTATCAGCGTATAAGTGTGCATCACATGACTAAAAACTAGCAGTTCATAAAGCCTCAGCTATATTTATTAAATACATATAATGAGTTAGTTGAGGCCTCGCTAGATGAAATTGTTGATCTTTTTATTGTTCATTAGCTGTATTAAAGTTGATGCAGCTGAAATTACAATAGTAACGGAAGTATTTCCGGACTTTCAGTATATTAATGAAGATAACAAACTCGTTGGCCGCTCTGTCGAAAAAGTTCATAAAGCGCTAGAAGGTACAGGTATAAACTACACTATGTTGGCGCATAGTTGGGCCATATCCTACAATGTAGCGCTACGCGATAAAAACACCTGTATATTTTCGATTGTTCGATTACCTAATAGAGAAAGTAAGTTTAACTGGGTAGGCGAACTGGAAAGCTTTGACTCTGCCATTTATGGTCTAAAATCCAGAGGTATAAAGTTAAACACTCTCAATGATGCTAAAAAATACAAAATAGCAGTACTGCGTGATAACTTTAGTCATCATTATTTGCTTGAAAGGGGCTTTAGTGAAAGCAAGCATTTATTACTCATCGATAGCCTAGATAAAATAGATAAACTCATAAGCACTCGTCACCATATACTTGATTTTGTTATCCTCAACAAAAAGCAATTTAACTATCGAGTTAAAACAGAGCCTAAGCTTGAGTTACTAAAACCATTACTTGATTTAAATACAACTCAGTCTCCGTTATTTTTTGCCTGTAATATAAATATGGATCCGGCTTTAGTTTCTCAATTAAAAGTTGCCTTTAATAAAATTTAAGCACTTTAAACTCACTGTTTTACCCCTTAAATAATTGAAAATTAATAGCTTAAATATATTTCGTAAATATAAATTGCTGCGTTTAAAAAACCGATTATAATCCAGCTGCTTTTTGTTTAAAAAAGCGCTAACTTATTGGAGCGTTAAATGGGTGATTTAATCGGGATTAGCTTATTGATCTTGATCAGTGCGTTGTTTGCTATGTCAGAAATAGCAATTGCAGCGTCGCGTAAAATAAAACTGCGAGTAATGGCAGATGAAGGAAATATAAAAGCAGCAGCGGTATTAAAGCTACAAGAAAATCCAGGGGCTTTTTTTGCCATGATCCAAATAGCACTCAACGCGATTGCGATATTGGGTGGTATTGTGGGCGAGCAGGCTTTATCGCCTTATGTTGAAAGTGTTTTAGTGCTTTTTTATCAAGGTGCACACTTAGAAAAAATTAGCTTTTTATTCTCATTTTTTACTATTACATCTCTGTTTATCTTGTTCGCCGATTTAATGCCAAAGCGTTTAGCGATGATCATGCCAGAAGCTGTCGCTGTTAGAGTCGTTACAATAATGCGCTGGGTAACCTTTGCCTTAACTCCGCTAGTGATGTTTTTTAATGGGGTAACGAACTTTGTGCTGCGCTTATTTAAAGTGCCTGCTGAGCGAGAAGACAACGTTACAACTGAGGACATTGTTGCCATGATGGAAGCGGGTGCTGCATATGGTAGTTTGCAAAAGCAAGAGTATGAACTCATTGGTAATGTGTTTGACCTAGAAGCGCGGTTTTTATCAAGCGTAATGACGCCACGCGACCAAATTGTCTATTTTGATTTAAACGAATCTAGCCATGATATTGCGACCAAAATTATTGACCACCCTCATAATCACTTTTTAGTGGTGTCAGGAAATTTAGATAAATTGCATGGCTCTGTTGAATCTAAAGATATTTTACGACAAGTACTAAAAGGCGAAGCCGCCAATATAAACGATGAGCTGATTGATAAAGATGTTTTTTACTTACCGGAAACATTAAGCCTATCAGAAGCCTTAAATGCGTTTAAAAGCGCAGCAAAGCCATTTGCTGTTGTCGTAAATGAATACGCGCTTTCGGTAGGTATTGTAACGGTAAAAGACTTAATGAAAGGGTTTATGGGGGATTTAATTACTCATCAAGGTGATGAATTAATTATAGAGCGCGATAAAAATTCATGGCTTGTAGATGGGTTAACTCCAATTACCGATTTAGCAAAGGTACTTGATATAGAAGAATTTCCAGATCAGATGCACTATGAAACTGTCGCTGGATTTTTAATTTACAGTATGAAGCGAATCCCTAAACGTGCAGAGCATTTAACTTTTTCAGGCTTTAAGTTTGAAGTTGTTGATGTAGAGGGCATTAGGGTAGAGCAGTTGTTAGTTTCAAGAGTTATTAATCCACAGAACGACAACCCCCTTTAAAAAAGTAAGATAGTCGTTTATATAAATAGCCAAGCTGTTTTTGCTTGGCTTTTTTGTGCCTATTTAAAAGTTCTGTGCTTAAAATGAGTGGTTATTTCAATCTGTTTAATTGCTTTATTTTCAAACAGCTTTGATTCTATTTTCATCAAATTAACATTAAATGCTACCTAAGGCGTATATTGTATTCAATAGTGTAAGTTTGTGTAAATTTCTCCTTATTAAGATTCATTATCAGCGCATTTTAATTTAGAATGATCGTTCACTCTAAACTAAAAGGTATTTAACATGCAGCGTTCCCGCATCGCTTTATTTGTATTATCAGCCCTCGTCGGTTCTGTTGCTTTAACTGGTTGTGATCAGGCTGCTGAGCAGTCACAAGCTTCAGCTCCTAAAGCTGTCCCAGTGGGTGTAATTACAGTAAAAAGCCAAGCGCTTACTCTCAAAAAAGAACTTCCTGGTCGCATTAGTGCATTTCAAATTGCTGAAATTCGTCCACAAGTAAGTGGTATTGTGCAATCTCGTTTATTTGTTGAAGGTAATGAGGTTAAACAAGGCCAAGCACTGTATCAAATAGACCCTGCTACATTTGAAGCAGACTTAGCAGCAAGTGAAGCAAGCGTAGCGCGCGCAGAGGCAAGCATTGCCAGCTCTAAATCAAAAGCATCGCGTTATAAAGAACTTTTAAAAATTAAAGCCGTGAGCCAACAAGATTTTGATGAAGCAGATGCCGCATACAAGCAAGCTAATGCTGAATTATTAACAGCTAAAGCGCAGTTAAAATCAGCGCAAATTAATCTCGATTACAGCCACGTCTCTTCTCCTATTAGTGGTCAAATTAGTAAATCAAGCGTAACAGTGGGTGCACTTGTAAGTGCCAATCAAAGTACAGCACTTGCTACAGTAACTCAGCTTGATCCAATTTATATCGATTTAACACAATCAAGTAATGAGCTTACCCAACTTAAAAAAGCAATATCATCAGGTGCTCTAACTGTCGATTCGGCTAGCCAAACTGACGTTGAACTTATTATGGAAGATGGCTCTATTTATCCTCATAAAGGCACATTGCAGTTTTCTGAAGTGACCGTTGATCCAAGTACTGGCTCAGTAACACTGCGTGCTAAATTTTCAAACCCAGAAAAATTATTACTGCCTGGCATGTATGCCCGAGCTTCTATTGTGGAAGGTGTTAAGGCGGGTGCTATTTTAGCTCCGCAACGTGGCGTTAGCCGTAATTCAAAAGGCGAACCAACAGCAATGGTTGTCAGTAAAGACAACACAGTAGAAAGCCGCGTATTAAAAGTAGATAGAACGATTGGTTCTGATTGGCTTGTTACTGATGGCCTAAGTGATGGCGATAAGTTAATAGTTGAAGGTTTACAAAAAATCCGCCCTGGTGCACCTGTGAACCCATCTGAAATTCAATCGTCTGCTAAAGCCGATCAAGCGCAATAACGGAGAGTTTTAATGTCACGATTTTTTATCGATAGACCGATATTTGCTTGGGTACTCGCTATTGTAGTGATGCTTGCAGGTATTTTGGCGATTAGGAGTTTACCTATTTCGCAGTATCCTTCAATTGCACCACCTGCAGTGAGTATTACTGCAACGTACCCTGGTGCATCTGCACGAACACTTGAAGATACGGTAACGCAAGTTATTGAGCAAAAAATGAAAGGGCTTGATGGCTTGCTTTATAT
Source organism: Pseudoalteromonas sp. TB25 (assembly GCF_000497995.1). Lineage (NCBI taxonomy): Bacteria > Pseudomonadati > Pseudomonadota > Gammaproteobacteria > Alteromonadales > Pseudoalteromonadaceae > Pseudoalteromonas > Pseudoalteromonas sp. TB25. The sequence continues at coordinate 33,073 of NZ_AUTI01000286.1, read as the reverse complement.
GTCATCTACGTCTGAGTCGAGTGGTTCTGCTACGCTTACACTTTCGTTTAGCGCTGAAACTGACCCTGACATTGCACAAGTTCAAGTGCAAAATAAACTAGCTACAGCAACTCCACTATTACCAGAAGCCGTACAAAGGCAAGGTGTGGTAGTTGCAAAGTCAGCGCGTAACTTTTTAATGGTTTATGCTTTTGTGTCTAAAGATGGCAGCATGACTAATATTGATATTGGCGATTATGTTTCATCAAACGTGCAAGACATTGTCTCGCGTGTTGAAGGCGTAGGTGAAGTACAGCTGTTTGGTTCTCAGTACGCGATGCGTATTTGGTTAGACCCAGCAAAGTTACAAAATTATAAGCTTACACCTGCTGATATTAGTGCATCAATTAGTGCGCAAAATGCACAAGTATCTGCCGGTCAACTTGGCGGTATGCCTGCCGTTGATGGTCAACAACTTAATGCAACAGTAACGGCGCAAAGTCGATTACAAACGCCAGAGCAATTTAAACAAATATTAGTTAAAACCAATCCAGATGGCTCTTTTGTACGCCTAGAGGACGTTGCTAAAGTAGAGCTTGGCGGTGAAAGCTACCGCGTTGTTGCTCGTTACGATGGGCAACCTGCATCAGGTTTAGGTATTAAATTAGCCAGTGGCGCTAACGCACTTGATACCGCAGAGGGCGTTAAAAAAGCGATTGAAGAGCTAAAACCGTTTTTCCCTGAAGGGTTAGATGCCGTAATACCTTACGATACAACACCGTTCGTATCGTTATCTATCGAAAAAGTTATTCATACATTAATTGAAGCTGTTGTACTGGTTTTTGTAGTTATGTATTTGTTCCTACAAAACTTTAGGGCAACGCTTATTCCAACTATTGCCGTACCTGTGGTTTTACTAGGTACATTTGGGATTTTATACACCTTTGGTTATTCAATAAATACGCTAACGATGTTTGCGATGGTACTTGCCATAGGCTTATTGGTAGATGATGCAATTGTTGTTGTAGAAAATGTTGAGCGTTTAATGACCGAGGAAAAACTCTCGGCACTTGAAGCTACACGTAAATCTATGGATGAAATTAAAGGCGCGCTGGTAGGTATTGCCATGGTGCTTTCTGCGGTATTTATTCCAATGGCATTCTTTAGTGGCTCTACCGGTATAATTTATCGTCAGTTTTCTATAACACTCGTATCGGCGATGGGGTTATCTGTTTTAGTGGCTCTTATTTTAACGCCAGCATTGTGTGCAACGCTTTTAAAACCAAGCCATGTACATACCAATGACACGTTTTTTGGCCGGTTTTTTACAGGCTTTAACCGTGGTTTTGATAAAACAAATTCAGGTGCACAAAGCTTTGTAGGGCGCATGCTTACTCACTCTAAACGCTACTTACTTATTTATGGCGTGATTGTGGGCGGTATGGTTTATGTATTCTCAAGCTTGCCAACGGCATTTTTGCCTGACGAAGACCAAGGTATTTTGTTTAACCAAGTGTCATTACCAGCGGGTTCTACAACACAACAAACGCTTGAGGTTGTTAAAAAGGTAGAAAACCACTTTTTAAACGATCAATCTGAAGCAGTAAACGGTATTTTTACCGTGACTGGTTTTAGTTTTGCAGGTTCTGGCCAAAACTCAGCAATTGCCTTTGTAAATCTTAAACATTGGGATGAGCGTCAGCGTGACGAGTTATCTGTTCAAGGTGTTGCAGGTAAAGCGATGGGCTACTTTTCAACGATAAAAGAAGCATTTGTTTTTGCCTTTCCGCCACCTGCAATTGTTGAACTGGGTACGGCCAATGGCTTTACTCTCTTTTTACAAGACCGTGTTGGCCTTGGACATGATGATTTATTAGCGGCAAGAAACCAATTATTAGGTATGGCGAGCCAAAGCCCAATTTTAGCGGGCGTACGTCCAAATGGACAAGAAGACATGCCAGAGCTACAACTTGATACAGATTTGGCAAAAGCCGAAGCGCTTGGCGTGTCGCAAAACGATATTAACAGTACACTTTCGACAGCATGGGGTAGTAGTTATGTGAATGACTTTATTGACCGTGGTCGAGTGAAAAAAGTGTATATGCAAGGTGATGCACAATCTCGCATGGTGCCTGAGGATCTAAATAAGTGGTATGTACGCAATGATAATGGCGATATGGTGCCGTTTTCAGCGTTTGCTAGTGCCTACTGGACGTATGGTTCGCCGCGTTTAGAGCGTTACAATGGTTTTTCAGCAATGGAAATTCAAGGTAGTGCAGCGCCAGGTTACAGTACAGGCCAAGCAATGGATGAAATGGAGCGTTTAGTTAAACAATTACCAAATGGTATTTCGTCTGAGTGGACCGGTATTTCATTCCAAGAGCGCTCTAGTAGCGGTCAAGCACCTCTACTATATGGCCTATCGCTGCTGTTTGTATTTTTATGTTTAGCCGCGCTTTATGAAAGTTGGTCGGTACCGTTTGCGGTAATGATGATTGTGCCACTGGGTATATTTGGTGCAATTATGGCAGCGCTTGGCGGTGGCTTATCTAACGATATCTACTTGCAGGTAGGTTTGTTGACCACCATTGGTTTGGCATCTAAAAATGCGATACTGATTGTAGAGTTTGCGATTCATAAAATGGAAGAAGGGCTTGGCTTAGTTGATGCGGCTATTGCAGCTGTTCGCCTACGTTTGCGTCCAATACTTATGACTTCGATGGCCTTTATTTGTGGTGTTTTACCGCTTGCTATTGCCTCAAGCGCGGGTTCTGGTGCGCAAAATGCGTTAGGTATTTCGATTATTGGCGGCACACTTGCATCATCAATATTAGTTGTTGTTTTTGTACCGTTATTCTTTGTGTTAGTACGCCGTGTATTTCCTGGCAAAGCTAAAGAGACAACGAAGGAGAGCGCAGAATGAGCATTAAAACATTCAGCCTAAGTGCAATTGCTTTATTGGTGCTAAGTGGTTGCCAACTAGCGCCAGAGCAAAAAGACCTTGCTTTACCAGTATCTGATGCTTATGCATCAGATACTGGGCAAAGCGCTGCGCAGCAATTAAATTGGCAGCAGTTTTTTAATGACGAAAAACTACAAACGTTAATTAGTCAAAGCCTTGAGCATAACAAAGACATGCAAATTGCAGTGCTTAATGTGCAGCGTGTGCGTGGTTTATATCAAATTGAAGACTCTGCTTTGTATCCATCACTTGATTTGAATGCATCTGGTACGCGCCAGCGTTTACCGGCTGACTTATCAGGTACTGGCGATGCAGCTATTAGCTCGCAATACAGTGCAACAGTGGGTATTACCTCTTACGAGTTAGATATTTGGGGCAAAGTACGCAATCAATCAGCGCAAGCACTGCAAAACTTATACTCTACAGAGCTTAGCCAATACAGCACGCAGGTGTCTTTAATTTCAGAGTTGGCAAATGCGTGGCTAAATTATGCAACTGATTTGCAACTGCTAGAGCTTGCAAAAGAAACGCTTACCTCTCAGCAAGAATCATTATCGCTTACGCAAAAAAGCTTTGATTTAGGTGCGACGTCTTCAATTACCCTTGAGCAGCTTAAAAGCACAGTTGCTACGGCAAAAGTAGACATAGCAACGTACAAACGTTTGCTAAAGCGTGATAAAAGTGCCTTAGATTTATTAGTAGGTAAATCTGTTTCAGCTGATTTACTGCCTAATAAAGACCTGACTAACTTGATCAGTATGCCAGAAGTACCCGTTGGTTTACCGTCTGACTTGTTATCGCAGCGCCCTGATATTAAAGCCGCTGAGCATTTAATGCTTGCTGCAAATGCCAATATTGGTATTGCTCGTGCGGCGTTTTATCCAAGCATTAGCTTAACAGCCAATGCGGGGTCTGCTTCAAGTGACTNGCTTGTTTGATTCAGGCTCAGGTACATGGAGTTTTGTGCCGACAATTAGCTTACCTATTTTTAATATGGGACGTAACCAAGCAAATCTTGATGTAGCAAAAGCAGATCAAGAAATTGCAGTGGCAACGTATCAGCAAAAAATTCAAAATGCGTTTCGCGAAGTTGCCGATGCACTTGCTGATAGAGAAGGTTACCAAGAGCAATTAAGTGCCCTTGATATGCTTATAAGTAGTCGACAAATCACGTTTGATTTATCAAAAATGCGTTACGAAAAAGGCGCAGATAGCTACTTGCAAGTACTTGATGCTCAGCGTACGTGGTACGGCGCACAACAGCAGTTAATTGCGGGTCAGCAAGCGTATCTTGCGAGTCAAATTAACTTGTACAAAGCGCTTGGTGGCGGATGGAATGTAGCCAGTGAAACAACTCAGGAAGAGAAATAATATTTGCGGCTTTTAAAGCCGCATTACATATTTATATGGCGAGACTATTTATAGCTCTTGCTTTACTGAGTTTATGACTTGGTAGTGGAGTTGAACATGAAGCCTAAAGCAAAAAGGCAAACAGATCCCGCGATAGCACTTGCTAGGCGAGAGCAAATTTTAACAGCTGCTGCAGAGTGTTTTCGCCGTAAAGGTTACCACGGTGCAGGTATGGCAGAAATATCTAAAACGGCAGGGATGAGTGCAGGGCATATTTATAATTACTTTGAGAGCAAAGAAGCGATTATAGAAAGCATTATTGAAAAAGATATGGAAGAAATGTTCTCTATCTTTCAAAAGTTTGAAGATCACCCTGGTGATGTTTTGGCGGCTCTTTTAGATGGCTTAAATATTGGCGTGCAAAGACATATGGATACAGGTTCGTGTGTTATCGATTTAGATATGATGGCAGAAGCGGGTCGTAATATTAAAGTCGCTACTCTTTTGCGTGAAACCGATATTCAAGCAAGAGGGCGCATGAGGCAGCTTTTAACAAGCGAGCGAAGTGCGCTCAAAGACATTGATGAGCGTGAACTTGAAAGCCGAATTAATGTTATTTTTTCGATGATGGCAGGGTTATTACTTAGAAAGTTACTCTACCCTGAGCTAACCGAAGAAACGGTACTCATAGCGCTTCGCCCTGCGATGAAAACATTACTGATGCCATTTGATAAAGCGCAGTAACGCTCAAAATAGATAACTAAAAAGTAAGCTAGCCAATATTTTGGCTAGCTTTTTTTATTTATACTATTTAAAAACGCTCGATTGACCACTGAAGTGCAACAATTGCGATAGCAACGGAGCCCATTGGCATTAACCATTTTTTATACCAAGTGTAGTGTCGTACATAAATGAGTATTGGTAAGGCTATCAGTAATATACTAAGTTGACCGATTTCGACGCCTAAATTAAACGCCAAAATACTGAGCAGTTGATAGTCGCTCGACAGGCCAAGCTCGCCAAGTACGCTCGCAAATCCCATCCCATGTAGTAAACCAAAAGCAAAAGTAAGCCAACCTAAACGAAGTATCAGCGGCCACACATTATTTAATGCTGCAAATAAAACCGATATAGCAATTCCAAGCTCTACCCAGCGACTATTTGGTGAGACTAAGTTCATAGCGGTGGCGGTAAGCGTAATAGAGTGCGCAAGCGTAAACGCGGTTACTATCCATGCTGTGTGTTTAATAATGTGTTTTTTAGAGCTAATACCTTGCCATGCTTTATCGCTGCGTTTTAAAACACAGGTAAGTAACAAAGCGATTAAAAATAAAATATGATCAATACCAATCCAAATATGTAAAACACCCTGGTACACGTATTGATTAAAGGTACTTAAATAACTTGTTTGCTCAAAGCTGAACGTTTGTTGTGCCTCATTGATATTAAATACACGAGATACACCGTTAATATTTACGATGGATTTATGGTTAGCATCAGTTTTAAAAAAAGCGGAATAGGAAAGGGTGATTGCTTCATTATCATCACAGCTAAACTGCAGCGGAATCACTAAATATGGTTGGTTAAAATGGTTATCTAGCTGATAGATACCTTCACTTTTTAAAGGGCATATTTGCGCGCTTTGCGTGATATTTAAATTTTCTTTAATGAAGTTATTTATTGAGCTGCGTTTTGCTTTTATTTCTGTCCACGAAATTTGGCCGTTTTTATCTAAATCCAGAGGCACTGCGTGCTCTAAGTCGGCAATATTTATTTGCCAGGTACCCGTGTATAGATTTTTGTTGGTGTCGTTATTGTGCTCGCTATTTAAGGTTATATAACTTGTACTTAGTTGATGGGCAAAGCTGTAAGTTGAAAAAATGCACAGCATTAAAGTGAGTATAAATAGATAAGGCGTTTTCATAGTGTATCTCGTTGCATCGCTTTTGCTTGAATAAGTAATTGCTCATCGGTGCTCATTTTAGCCTGCTGGCAATTAATATGAGCCCAGTAAAGTGCTTTTTCGCGATTTGGTTGTACATCAAGGTAATATTTAGCTAAGTCACTTGCATGAAAAGAATCTTTACGAAGCTCTCGTAGCGTAACTCTTTGCGCCATTGTATTTTGCCATTTTTTATCGCGTTTATTCAGTTTTTTTTCTGCGATTGAAAGTCTTAGCAAAATAGCGTCCTCTAAATTACCTTTATCAGGAAGCAGTACGCTTAATGTATTTAATACTTGTTGTGGTTGGTTTAGAGCAATTTGAATATCGGCCCATAAAACAATTAGGCTCACAGGGGCTTGAACTAAATCTACACTTTGTAAGTGAGACAATGCTTGTTTGTAGTTATTTAAACGATAGCTCATTTCACTTAAAACATGGTTTGTAGCTAGGCTAGTTTGATTATTATTTATAATTTTTACTAATGCTTGGTAGCTGTCTAAAACGCTTTCATGTTGGCTTTGTACATCAAGTACACAGGTGCTAGCAGTAATAGTGCTTACGTGCCCAATTAAGGCGACACAGTGTTTTTTTGCTTGTGCAAACTTACCTTGAGTCATAAATATATTGGCTAGCAATAAATGGCTATTACTATGCTGTGGCTCTTTAATCAAAACGTTGTTAGCAATATCAATAGCTTCGTTGAAAAGGTGCTCTTTTTGTAAAACGCGAGCATATAAGTAACCAATTTGAGATGAGGGTGTGTGTTTATATAGCTGGGCTAAACGGGTTTTAAGTAGCCCCTGTAAACGCTCTGTTTGGCCTACATATTGGCTGTTAGTGACTAATGTATTTATTTCCTCAACAGACAGAGAAGCACTAAGCGTTGAATTACTGTTAGCAATAACTGCATCATCCTTTGGAGTAAAAGGCGCAGCGCTTAATGCAAAGGTCGTTAGGCATAAAGTAATAAATGCGACGGACTTAAAAATTGATAAATGCATTATAAATATCCTTTGAAAAAAGCCATCCATGGCCTGTCAGCTTAATTACTTGGTTAGTTACCGTTTGTTGAAATTAATCCATCAACATCGGTATCGGTGTTTGTAAACACCCGACCGTTAACAGTTAACGGCTCTGCATTTGACGCTTGATTAAATGCATCGGTTGCAAATTGAGCAAAGTCGACTTGTAGTGCGTCAATTGTAATGTTTACTGTTGCAGTTACTTGCGAATTAACGCCATCACTTACACCAAACATAAAACTATCTGAACCTGTCACTTCTTTATTTGGTGTATAGGTAAAGTTACCGTCGCTATTAACGGTAACAGTTCCAAGAGTTGGCTCACTTGTTAACGAATAAGTAAGCGAATCGCCATCATTGTCGGTTGCGCTAAGCATATCGGTAATGCTTACCTCAGTTTGTGTAGTTAGCATTGCATCACTTGCGGTAGGCGCTGTGTTTACAACTGGTGTAGGTTGTTTTTTATCGTCATCGCTACTACATGCTCCCAATGTTAATGCACTGAGGAGAACACAAATATGGGTAGTTTTTAAATTACGCATTATTTTACTCCTTATTTAGAGCCAGCAAGCGGTGTTGCAAGGTATGGGAATGATGAGTCCATCATTGTTGCATCAATAGGTGCGCCGTCTGTAAATGGCACTGTGCCTGTATTAGCATCCTCTGGTGAACAAAGCCCTAAATCAGTGTCTTCACCATTTACAGGAATCGGATGACATAAACGACCCATCACAACACGAAGTGCAATATCAACCACATCATCACCCGGGCGACGACCATTTGGGAAGCCGGCTAAATCATTACCCGCTACACCAAATGCAGATTGATCAGCTTGCGCTGTTGCTGCAATGCCTGTATTTAAACGCAGCATTTCTGAAGGTGTTACAGTTGCTTGCTGATTAACGCCTGCAAAACCTGTTAAAAATGCAGTGATTAAATCAGTACGCGGGAAGTTTGTGGGTGCCAGTGTTTCTAAGTTTGCGCCAAGGGTCGTATTAACAGCATCTTTAAACAAAATGTTTAATAACTCTGGTAGTGCTGGGTGAGATACATAATCTAAAAATTGTGCATCATCTTTAGGGTGAGCAGTGGAGAATGTGTCTTTGTCTTTAATGCCAATTACAAGCTCGTTTACAAGCGGGCTACCCAAGCGTGAAACTTGTGTTAAAGCACCACCATTAACGCCATTATTAGCAAATTTAGCATTAGGATTTAATACGCGAGCTTGAGGTAGGCTTGCTGTTGTCCATGAACCTATTACGCCGTTACCTTCACCAACAATACAGCTTTTAGGTATTTCGATAGCAATTGATGTTACGTTTTTATCTGCAAGGTCGTCGTTATCAGCTGATTGTGTTATGCCACCAGGAAAACCACCGCCGTCACCAGCACCTGGGGCGCTATCACCCTCTACAGGTACATAGTTTACTAAATCAAATGTTTTACCTAGGTTAACTACAAATGGGTCTTTACGTTGCCCTACAAAAACTTGTGCCATGCTTTCACAGTTAGGAATTGAAACCTGATACACAAATTGGTCAGCGTAAGTTTGATAATCGCTCATTGAACCAAATGTTTTATTGCCCACATAATCAAGCGGTTTAGAAAATGTGCTGGAGTTTGATGCAGTGTTATTTAATACCGTTGTTTCGCCAGTACGCTGCGCGCCGCTTATCATACTTACTGTGTATGATTCGCTAAAATTTACAGCGCTGTTATCTCCGGCAGATACACCGCCTACATTTTTAAGCGGTACAGACACGGTGCGTTGATTACCTTCTGGTCCAACAGTTAATTGCACACCTTGGTTATCATTAGGAAGCATGCTTTTAAAGTTAAACGCAAATGTAATATCTTCAACAGCATCGCCGTCGTTATCTATATGAATGCTGTAGGTTGCATCTGGGTCCATTGCAAAGTAATTAGGACCGCCGTATGCATCTTGCAGCGGGATGTAATTAGCAATTAATGTTACGTAATCATCACGACCTTGCTCGTAACTATTAAATACATAAAAATCGGTTGAATCTAAAGTCGGGAAACGGCTTATATTTGGCGCTTCTCTGTGGCTAGATGCTTCACTTGGTGCACTTACAAACGTACTACATATTACTACTGCGAGTATTGATGGAGTTAAAGCTTTCATGACTTTGTCCTTTAGTTTTGATTGAAGTCATAGCTAATAACGGGGCGGGATTTAAATTGGATGCAAAAAAGTTAAATTATTTTATTTTTTGTTAAAAAGTTTAAAAGTTAGTTGGCTGCTTTGTGTAAGCAGCCAACTTTGGTCATAATAGTCGGGTTATAAAAGTACCAGCTCTGTGGTGTAAAGCACTTCAGTGGGAGAGCCATTTGGTGAGCCACCAATAGGCTCTAAACTCACTGCTAACAATGCGATATCACTTGCGTTGAAGCGGTTATCTTTAAATAATATTTTACTGCCTTGCTTGGGCAGTAAACCCAATGAAATAGGTGCATCTTGACCTTTTAAAATCATCCACAGCTCATAATCTTTATTAGTTTGAGCAACCAATTGGCTACTAGCTTTAATTGAGAGCCCTTGCTCGCTTACATCAATAAACCACAATGATTGTTTATTTTGATTTTGAACCAAAGCAATTTGCTGAGTTTGCATAACATTGGTACTAGGCTGAATAACCAAAAAGGCTAAAACAATGCATGCGGCAGTTGCTACAAAAGACCATGTACGCCAAATTGAAGGCTTGGTATGTATGACTGTTTTACTTGTTTGTGGTCTGTTTTCAATACGCTGTAGTATATTTACCCATACATCGTCACGTGGCGTTTGCGGTGTAATAGCACTCGCTAAGTTGTTTAGGTTTTGCTCCCACATATTTTTTGCTTCACGTGCTTGATTTGAGCTAAGTAACAGACGCTGAAAACGCTTACGGGCAAGCCCTCTAAGTGTGCCAAGCACGTACTGCCCAGCAAGCGCGTCTAATAGTTCGGGTTTATTATAATTCATAATGTTAAACACCTTTGTAGCTGCATAAGCCCACGCCTGATCCAGCTTTTAACTGTACCTAAAGGCGTTTCTATATGATCCACTAACTCGCTATGACTCAGCCCCTTATAATAAGCTAAGTGAATAGCTTGTTTTTGTTGCGGCTCAAGCTGTTCGATACAATTGACCAGTTTCGTTTCTTCATCGTAATTAACGTCGATACTTTCATTTTCATATTCGTCATCGCCTAACGACTGCTCTTTTCGTACTTTGTGATAGCGAAGTGAGTCAAGACTTCTGTATCTGACTATACTTATCATCCAACTAATAACGGTGCCTTTAGAGGCGTTATATTCAGATGCGTTATGCCAAATTTTTATAAAAGCGTCTTGTAGTGCCTCTTCCGCATAAGCTCTGTTAGTGAGCATATTTAAGCTAATAGCAAAAAGTTTGCCGCTAGTTTGTTGATATAAACTTGAGAAAGCATTTTTGTCTCCTTGTGCTGTTGCGCACAAAAGAGGGAGTAAATCATCGTTATCCATAGGGGTCCTGTTTTTCTTATTATCATTGAGTAAACGGTTGAGGGTGTGATTTGGATGCAAAAAATTTAATTGCCTTTTAGATTAGCTGCTTTATACGTTAGTACAAGTAATAACCGATCAGTGTTTGAAATTTAGACGTGTAAGTATAATTTATTCACATGTTTGTAAAAAATGCACAAAGAGCGGTCTGTAGTAGATTTTAGTTTATTAATTACTATATATATCAATGGCCTATTGTTCGCGTTTGAATTTTAAATGGCATTTATATGGCGTGATATTTGCAAAAGACTACTTAAAGCCGTTTAAATTAAGATTATAAATCGGCATTATTTTCACAAAGGAGAGACTATGTGGGCTGCAATTAGTTATTTACTATTGGCACTACTGCTTATTTTTATTGGTTGGGAAGTGAACTCTGTCTATTTTGCTATTGTTTTTTATTGGACTGCGCTGTCACTTTTATTAGTGAGTACCGCGTATATTTTTAATACAGCAAAAATATTTAGAAAGCGTGAAAATGGGGTGATCCCATTTTATATACGGTGGGCGTTTGTGCCATTTTTATTCGGTGTGCAAATTTATAATGCCTGGTCACGTAAGCGCGATAAAGTGCCGCCCATTCAACAAATAAACGAAAACCTATTTTTAGCTTGCCGATTATTTCCCTCAGATATAGACACATTAAAAGATAACGGGATTACGGCGATTTTAGATGTTACGTGTGAATTCGACGGACTCGAGTGGAGTTCAACACAAGAGAATATTAATTATTTAAACATTCCGGTGCTCGATCATAGTATTCCTACCCATTCTCAGTTAAATCAGGCTATTAATTGGATTCATCACCATATTAAAGAAAACCATCGCGTAGTCGTTCATTGTGCTTTAGGGCGTGGGCGCTCTGTTTTTGTCATGGCGGCTTATTTACTGAGCCAAAACAAAAATGCAGATGTGCATGAAGTACTTGCACAAATAAAAGAAACCCGCGAAACCGCAAATTTAAATAAGCATCAACTTCGCCATTTAGCTAAGCGACATAAAAAAGGCGAATTACTGATTAAAAACAAAGCCGTTTTAATTGCAAACCCTGTATCTGGTACACGATTATGGGAAGAAAAAGAGCACTTAATTGTTGCGCGGCTATCGGACTATTACGATCTGAAAGTACTCACTACTACAAAAGAGGTTAACGGTATTGAGCTGGCTAAACAGGAAATTGCGCAAAAGCCGGATATTATTATCGCATGCGGGGGAGATGGTACGGTGGCCGAAGTTGCAAGCGTACTTGTAAATACACAATGTAAACTAGGCATCATCCCTATGGGGACTGCAAACGCCCTTGCGCATGTATTGATGGGTATTACCTCTAAATTTATTCCTGTTGAACAGGCTTGTGACTTAATTATAGATGGTCAAACAAGCATAATAGATACTGCTTATTGTAATAATGAGTTAGTACTACTGCTCGCGGGTATTGGTTTTGAGCAATCAATGATAGAAAAAGCAGATAGAGAGTCGAAAAATAAGTCGGGGCAACTTGCCTATTTAAATGGTTTTTTTGAAGCGTTTGGCGAGCAAAAATCGCAGTTACTTAAAGTAAAACTCGATGATAATGAGCCTAAAGAAATATGTACTAATAGTTTTATTGTGGCCAATGCTGCGCCTTTTACAACGTTATTGGCTCAAGGTGGCGGGCAACCTGATCATAGTGACGGGCTACTCGATATAAATTGGTTAACACCAAATAATGAAGATTCAACCACAGTACTAAGTATTGCAGAGCTGATGTTTAGTAGCTTAACGCAAACACATTTAGCTATAAACTCTCATCATACAAATGCCAAAAGAGTAGAGGTTACAGGCGAAGGAGAGCTTAAGTACGTACTAGATGGTGAAGTTAAAACCGCTCAAAAACTAGTTATTACTATTGAGCCGGCTTCATTAAATGTGATTTGCAAAGAGCAATAAATCGCGCAAGTTATAATCAAAAAAGGAGCTAAATTAGCTCCTTTTTTACATCATTTTTTAATTGATGGCCAAACAAACCCTGTTGTATCCGGCGCTTGAGAAGATGTTTCTCTTGGTGCACTTTTTGGTCTACGAATAGGTTTGTTATTTATAGTGTGAATATAAAGTGCTTCCACTTTATCGCGAGCCCAAGGCGTTTTACGCAAAAACTTTAAACTCGATTTAATGCTGGGTTGATCAGTAAAACATTTAATTTTTACTTGCTCGCCAAGTGTTCTCCAGCCAAGTCGTTGCTCTAACTCAACAAGTATTTGTTCTAATGTTACCCCATGTAAAGGGTTTTTAGGTTGATTATTCATAGCCATACTACTTATTTAAACTGCATGCATTGTAGCTTAAATCAGCTTTTAGCGCTAATTCACAGTGATTGTTTTAGGAGCTGTTGGATAAATAGCATTACCTTGCTTATCTATTTTAAGCCAAATGAGTTGGCTGTTACTGTGTTGGGGTGTTTTAGCACCACACAAAAGTGTAAAAGAGTGAACTTGTATTAATGCCCCTTCGCTATAGCGTTTGTTGTCGTACCAACAGTTAGCTTCTTCATTTACAAACTGGTTTGCATCAATAATTGAATGGGTTTTTAGCGTTGTTGCTTCACTAAGTATTGAATACGATAAGCTGCTAAAACAAAAACATAGAATTAAAAAGTTACGCATTAGAGGCCTTTAAATAGGGAGGGGTAAAAATAATACATTAAGCTAAAAAACGTGCTAGTGTAAAGTACACAAAGTGATTTTAAGTATAAATTTAGTTATTCACAGAACAATAAAAAGGTGCACACAATGCAATTTAATCAAACAATGATCGAAGAATTCACACTATTAGCAAAGTTTCCTCGCGACAGTAAAATGCAGGGTATTAAATTACATTCAGACGCAGAGCCAAGCTTACTTAGCGCAGCGCAACGTTTATTTGATAAAGGGATTATAGATAGCCCAGATGGCGGATATTTAACTGATCTGGGCTTAGATTTAATTGAGCACGTTACGGTTATTCATAGCGCGCTACAAAGTTAATCTAAATTAGCTTAATTTGCATCGGGTTGATTTTGCGGTGCAGCGTCATTAAATGCAGCTAATTTATTACAATGTTCGTAAATGGCTGCAATTTTTGGATAAGCGCTCATATCTACGTCAAAACGAATTGCATTAAATACTTGCGGCACTAAACAAATATCAGCAAGTGTTGGTTGGTCACCAAAACAGTAGTCATTATTTTCGTTTAGCATCAGTTCTATTTTTTCAAAACCCACTTCTATCCAATGTCGATACCATTTATTTTTAGCCTCGCCATCAACACCTAATTCGTTTGATAAATACTTCAGCACGCGTAAATTATTAACAGGATGAATATCGCAAGCAATGGCAAAGCTTAAGTTTCTTATTTGCGACTTTTGCCACGCAGTCCCTGTAATTAATGGCGATTGCGGATAAGTTTCATCTAGCCACTCAAGTATTGCAAGCGATTGTGCTAAAACACCATCATTGGTTTCAAGTGCCGGTAGTAAGCCTTGCGGGTTAGTCGCTAAGTATTCTTTCCCAAGCTGCTCCGATTTTAAAAGGTTAACAATAGCAAGTTCATGATCGATTGCTTTTAAGTTAAGCGCTATACGCACTCTATAAGCCGCTGATGAGCGAAAGTAGCTGTATAATTTCATAATTAATCCTGTGAACCTGTAAATTGTTTTTTAATAGTGCGCCAGCAATCGGTGTAATTTGGTTGGCGCTCTTTACCTTCTAATGCATATTTTGTCGGTGAAATTATATAGCGCGACTCAAACATAAAGGCCAATGTGTTTTCATATTTTTGTGGTGTAAGCTCAGTGTTTGAGGCTTTTTCAAATACGTCGGCTTCAGGTCCATGTGGCGACATACAATTGTGTAAACTTGCGCCACCAGGTACAAAACCATGCTCTTTTGCATCATACACACCTTCAATTAAGCCCATAAATTCACTCATAATATTGCGGTGATAATACGGCGGGCGAAATGTATTTTCGGCTACCATCCAACGCGGTGGAAATATCACAAAATCGACATTTGCCATACCCTCAGTAGCAGAAGGAGAGGTTAGTACAGTGAATATAGAAGGATCGGGGTGATCAAAGCTCACTGTATTCATTACATTGAAACGCGATAAGTCGTATTTATAGGGCGCACTATTACCCGTCCATGCAACCACATCAAAAGGAGAGTGCTTAATTTCACAGCTAAATAAATTACCGTTAAATTTAGAAACAAGCTCAAAGTCACCCTCTTTATCTTCAAAGGCCGCTACAGGGTATTGAAAGTCTCTGTCGTTGGCATAACCGTTTGCACCAACAGGTCCTCGCTCTGCAAGCTCTAACGCATGGCCATAATTTTCACAAATATAACCACGGGCTGTATTATCAATTAAGTCAACTGAGAACTTAATTCCTCTGGGAATTACAGCAATTTCACCTGGTTTAATGCTTAACTTACCGCACTCGGTGTGAATTAATAACTCACCATGCTGAGGGACAAACAACATTTCGCCATCGGCATTGCAAAAGTAACGCCCTTGCATTGACTGATTAGCGACATATACATGAATGCCAATACCAGATTGCCGATTAGCACTGCCATTAGCAGCCATCGTTACTAACCCATCAATAAAATCAGTAGGCTGTGAAGGCATATCAATAGGATTCCAACGTAGCATTGTTGGTGGTGTTACGGCTTCAGTGATTGGGGCTGTTCTTATTAGGCCGTTATCAATTGCTTGGTAATCACCTTGCACTACAGACGGACGAAGGCGGTAAAACCAAGTGCGACGATTTGAAGCGCGAGGAGCCGTAAATGCAGTCGAACTAAATTGCTCTGTGTATAAATCGTATTTAACTTTTTGTGGGCTAAATTGTCCTATTGGCAGTGCACCGGGTAGCGCTTGTGTTTCAAATTCATTACCAAAGCCGGTCATATAACTTAATTGTGTCGCCATTACTGACTCCTGTGAGAGGGGGGTTGGTTTAATATTATTTTTATTTCAGTTAAGATACTCTCAAGTGAGACTAATATCAAATTGCTCAATGAATGTGTATGTAAATATAAATGAACAGCTAGTAAACCTATTTAACGGGATAACAATGAAACTGGATTTAGACACTTTTTTAGCATATCAACTAATTAATGTAGCAAGTTTGGTAAGTAATGACCTTGCTAAGGTATACCAGAGCAAATTTGACTTAACGATACCTCAATGGCGAATTTTGGCGAATTTAGCGCAATTTGGTCAAAGTAATGCCAAAAATTTATGTACGCAGGCAAATATGGATAAATCGACTGTGTCGCGTGCAATAAAAATATTAGTAGAAAAAAAGTTGCTAATAACTCAAATTAATTCAGAGGATAAGCGCGCAGCTATGCTTTCATTAAGTGAAGCTGGAAAAGATATGTATAAAAAAATAGTACCCGAGGCGTTAAAGTGGGAAAAAGAACTATTGGCTTCGTTAAACACACATGAACAAGGTTTATTAATAAGTATACTTAATAAGCTAAAAAATAACTTACAGGCATAAAAAAGCCCATCAAATGATGGGCTTTTATAATTTTAACTAATCTAACAAATTAGATTAGAAAGTGTAACGTACGCCTACACGCATTTCCCATAATGACGCACCAGTTTGTACTGAAGTATTAGCGTTATTACCGTTAAAGCCTGAGTAAACGTAACGACCTTGGTCATCAATAGATGTTGAGATCATGCTTGCGCCTACGAAAGGACCTTTCTTAAGTACGCCCCAGTCATCATTTAGCATGTTTGTAAGGTTATCAATTACAAAGAATGCTTCACCTTTATGGCCTTCCATAAAGCCTGGTAATTCTTGTGTAACTTTAAGGTTAAACTTAACAAACCAGTCAGCATTTTGTTGGTTACGACCTGTAATTTCACCACGTTTAAGTCCTTCAGAAGCAATAAAGTCGTTAAACTCATTGATTTCATCAGCCGACATGTTGTAAACAACGTTAGGATCGTTTTCAAGTGGAACGTACATTAACTGACGGTTGCCATTCCAGTTGTTATCACCAAAGGTAGTGTTGCGGTTAGCATCTGTGTTATCGCTACCATCAAACGTAAAGCTGTAAGGTAGGCCTTTGTATGCTTCACCGTAAAGGTTAAAGCGTGTCTCAAAGCCATCTACAAACTCATATTTGTAACCAAGCGTCATAGTAAAACGATGCGGAATTTCATAATCTGAAGACGCAACACCTGGGTTACCTGGGTTAGTAAGTGCGATGTTACCATAGTTAGAACCAGCTACAGAGCTAGTCATTGGGTTTACATCGTCTGCATCTGTGTATGCGTAACCAAAGCTAAAGTTGATGCCGTTATCAAACATTTTGCTAACTGCTGCAGAGATAACTGAAGAATCACCGCTATCGCCACTAACATTTGTTAATAAATACTCATTACTACGACCTTCGATTGACTCGTAAATAGGACGACCATCAAACGTTGTTTCGCCGCTATCTTGAAGTGCAATATCACGCATCAATGCAGCATCTTTCTTCTTCGAGTATAGGTAGTCTACAGAGATTACGTATTCGTCTTCAGTTGTGTATGTAGCACCAAGAGAGTATTTCCACTCTGAAGGAATTTCAAAATCTGGGTCTACAGCATTAACTGTTGCATCGCCTACACCAATTTCTGTATTTGCAACAATGTCAAACATACCTTGTGGTACGTCAAAACCAGGTGTACCGCCGTTTACGTTAGCTGTATTGAATAAATCTACACCACGGAACTGCGTACTAATGTTTGTAATACCATCGTTAGAGTATGAGTTAGACAGCCATACGTTCGGGTTACCACCAGAGAACAAGCCTAAGCCAGCACGTACTTCAAGTTCGTCAGTTGCATACCATTGGAATCCAACACGTGGCTGCAGTAAGTCAATACCGTCGAATGTAGACTGGTTGCTGAAACCGTAACGGTTAGTGAAGTTTTGGTTAAAGTTAGGAACGTCATCACTTGTGTACTTGTCGTAACGTAAACCAAACTGAATGGTTGCATCTAAGTCAGTGAATGCGTATTCATCTTGGACATAGAATGTATGCTGCGCATATTTAAAGCTTGCAGCCGCATCATTCGGGTTATTAGTACCTGCAGCATTGTTGTAGTAGATACGCGCTGCTTGACCTGCTTCAAAGTCGTCAATTGAGTCAAAGCGCCACTCACCTTCTGTTTGCTGTACGAACAAGTTAAAAACAGATAGCTCTTCAAACTCGTAACCAGCAGTAATTGTGTGTTGATCTAGGTAATAAGTACCAGCAACTTTAAATGTAGTTGTGTCGTAATCTAGATCGTTTGATTGACGAGAATCATCTGGACCAATGAATACAGTACCGCCATTATCAGTACGTATTTGCATTTCACCAAAGCTGCTTGCAGCATCTAATGACTGAACCGTTGCATCTAGCTCTGATTTACCTAAACGAATTTCAGTAGAAAAATCGTCTGACCAATCAGAATATACAGAACCAATGATTGATGTAAACTCAGCACTTTGATTGTAGAAGTGGTTTGATAAAGAAACGCGGCTAGAACCAGTATCAGACTGAGAAATTGTGTTACCGTCGTTGTAGTTATAAATTAAGTTTGCACGGTGATCTTCGTTGATGTTCCAATCTAGTTTTACTAAGATTTTTTCATCTTCAACAGGCATGCTTGATGGCATACCGCCTGCATCGTAGCCGTAAACTGATTGAGAAATACTCTGAATGCGAGATACGTCATCAGCTGTAACACTACCACTGCTAAGGCCGTCGTAATTAAACTGGCGAACACCTTCAAGTTTTTCGTATGAAGTGAACAAGAATAATGTATCTTCAACAAGCGGAAGGCCTACGTTGAAACCGTAACGTTTTTCAGTGTAGTTACCGTTATCAACTTCATTACCTTCAATTTCGTCGCCTTTCATTGAATCGTTTGTGTAATCGAAGAAAACACCACCGTGAACGTCGTTGCCACCAGATTTAGTTACAGCGTTAATATTACACGATGTAAAGCCACCGTATTGAACGTCAAAAGGTGCTAGTTCAGCTGAAACTTGTTCAATAGAGTCGAAAGAGAAAGGGGCACGGATAGTAGGGTAACCGTTTGAGCTTAAGCCGAAGTTATCGTTCATGCGAACGCCGTCAAGCGTTAAGCTGTTGTAACGTGGGTTACCACCACCACAGTTGATTGAACCACGGCTATCATCAATTGTGATACGTGGGTCAATACGGATGATATCTTTTAAATCACGGTTGATGGCTGGTTGGTTTTCAAGATCCGTTAGCGTAAAAGTAGACGCAGGACCTGTACCACCAGACATAGCACTGATAGGAGCACCCGTAACTACAATTTGCTCGATGTTAGAGATATTCTCTAAAGAAGCATTTACCGGGTAATCGTTACCAATGTTAAGAATAATGTTATTGAACTCTTGGTCTGCATAAGTGTCAGAATCTACAACTACTCTGTATGGACCACCAACACGCAGGCCTTTAGCTGTAAAGTAACCAGCATCATTAGTTTCAGTTGTTTTAACTGAGCCTGAAGGAACGTGTAAAATTGTAATTTTAGTGCCAGCAGCAGGGTTGCCGTTAGGACCAGTGATTTGACCTTTAATTGCAGATGTTGTTTCATTTGCAATTGCAGCGCCACTAACACCAACACATGCTGCGATAGCAAGTGATAGGGCCGTTTTGCGTATTTGAGTTTTCATTTAATTTTCCCGTGTAGTTAATAATTAAATTTTTATATTTTTATTTTAAAATTTTTCAAAATAAACAGTTAAAGTTCATTTATTCAAAATCCGTTACTAGTGTACCTTATTTATTCGTTACAAATAAAATACAACTGCAATATATTTTTAATAAATAGTACTATTTTTGTCTATTTGAGTGTTTTTTTTGAGCAATAACTCTATATCGGGGTATATATTACGTGGGCTTTATGACAAACATGTGAAATTGGGGTGCGAAAAACAAAAAACCCATCACAATTTTGCAATGGGTTTTGTTAACAAATAACTTAATGTGTTATTACTTACCTATTAAGACTTAAAACTTGTAGCTAATACCAACTTTAGCCTGCCAAGCTGATGAGCTAGTTTGGTATTGACTGTAGTTACGAACGTCAGCACCATTAAATTTGCCATCAATTATATAACGACCTTCATCATCTAACCCACCAAAATCATAAACAGCTTGATCAGAGAAACCTAAGCGTTTTTCAACACCCCAATCACTGTTTAGTAAGTTTGCGAAGTTATCAACCATGAAGTAAACCTCACCGCTGTGACCTTCAGCAAAACCTGGGATTTCTTGTTTGATACTTACATCCATCGTAGTAACCCAAGGTTGAGTACCTGAGTTACGGCCTAAAATTTCACCACGTTCTGAGATACCAGCACGATTTAGAAGCGTTTCTAATTCATTCCAAGATAAACCAGACTCATCCCAATTTACATTTTGATCATCAGCGCCAGTTGGAATGTAAGCTAGGTAAGCTGAGCTTGAGTAAAAGTCGCGTGTATCACCTAAGTCACTATCTTGATACATGCCCATAGTGTAGCTAAATGGACGGCCAGAGCGGCGTTCAAAATACACGTTAAACTTAGTTGCATAACCACTGAAAAATTCAGTGTTATACGCTAGGTTTATTTTAAAGCTGTGCTCTACTTCGTATGAACCACGATCTGCAAAGTCTTCATTACGGTTACGTGTAATGTTGTATTGGTAGTTACTTTGAGCACGAGAAGATGAACCCGATGAGGCCTCAGTTACGTCTTGGTGTGCATAACTTGCAGAAACATACAGGCCATTTTCAAATTCTTTTGCAATGCCGGTAGAAATAATGATTGAACGTCCATCGTCAGATGAATTAGTCATTGCAATATCAAAGTTATCTGCAAGGTCGCCAGTATAAATACTTTCGTTAATTACACGCTCACCATCAGCAGCAACACCAATTGGGTTTAAAGCAGTGTTATGCCATACAGCTTCGTTTTCTTTTTTATGGTAAGCAATTTCTGCTTGCCATTTGAAGCCTTCTCCAAGTAGTTCTGAGTCAAACTCGTATTCAAAACCAACTTGAGCTCTTATGCTCGATGGAAGCTCAAAATCAGGGTCAACATAGTTTGTGCTACCGGCACCTTGGACTAACGTGTCTTTAATAGCGTCAGGTACTTGCGTAATATCGGCTTGGTTATTGGCGTAATAATCATTAATAGCGCTTTGTGGTGCTTCAACAAATGTAATACCGTCATTTTGGAAAGAGTTATTGTACCAAACGTTTGGAATACCACCTTGGAATCGACCTATACCACCATTAATGGTTAATGCTTCAGTTGCATAATATTTAAAGCCAATACGCGGTAAAATTATATCTAAACCATCAAGATTCTCTTGATTGCTAAAGCCGTAAGTATTTAAAAAGTTTTCGTTTAAAGTTGGTTTATCGTCTGATGATAAACGCTCATAACGAACGCCAGCTGTTACTTCTAAATCATCACCAACATAAAAAGTATCTTCGATATAAAGTGCTAATTGGTTACGTGTCGCATCGTATGCAGTGTCATTTGGGTTATTTGTGTACGCGTTACTGTAAGAAAAGTCGTATGTACCTCTAAAGTTACCCACTTCACGGTTTGCAAAACCTTCGAAGTCATCAAATTCCCAAGAACCTAATGAGTTAGATGCAAATAAGTTATATAAATTTAGCGATTCATACTGCATACCAAAGTTAATTTCGTGCTCATCCATTAAGTAAGTGGCATCGAAAGTAAGCGTTAAGTTTTCAGTCGATGAGCTATTTGCATGGCGGAATTCATCTGTACCAAACTCATAAGCTGGACCACGGAAGTACTCTTCAACTTTCACAAAGCCAATATCAGAGTTAGTTAAGCTTCTTGATGATACATCTTTGTAAGCGATACCAATTTCAGTTGAGAAGTTTTCATTCCAGTCTGAATATAATTTTGTCGCAAAATTATTGAATTTAGTAGCGTAAGTATAACGGCTTGNNCCGCCAGTGCCGACATTTGTTTCGTCTTTATCGTCTTGCCATTGGTAAGTGAAATCTAAACGATGATCATCATTAATATTCCAACTTAATTTAACAAGCAATGATTCGTTTGTATCTTTAGGGTCACCACCTAGAGAATCGGTTAAGCCGTATTCATTATTTAAAATATTAATAAATTGGTTGTAGCTTTCTTCTGTTACATCATATTCATTCGTTGCACCAGAGCCTTCAAAACCGTAATCTAAATCAAGTTCACTTGTCCATTTGTTGTAGTTAACAAAGTAAAACAAAGTATCGTCGATTAATGGGCCGCCAACATTAAAGCCATAACGTTTCTCAGTTTGAATTGGTTCTACCTGATCAATAACGTATGTACGGTGTCCATCTTCATCTAAAACAGGGTTACCATCTGCATATACTTGAGAAATACTGTCTACATCACCTGCAATATCAGGAGTAGATATTTCATAAAAGCCAGAAAATTTAAACTCATTAGTACCTGATTTTGTTACTGCATTAATGGTACCTCCCCCAAAGTTACCTTTAGAGGCTGAGAACGGAGATACATCAACAGAAATTTGCTCAATTGCATCAAGTGCTACAGGTGGTTGCGAAGTAGGGTAGCCACCGTAACTTAAACCAAAGTCATCATTTTGGCCAATACCGTCAACAGTTAAGCCATTTGAACGTGGGTTACTACCTGCAAACGTTAGCTCACCACTACCATTAATGCTGGCGAGTGGATTTAAACGCGCAATATCTTTAATATCACGGTTAAAGCTTGGCATATTCTCAATAGTGTCAGAGCCAAATGTACTGCTAGAGCCACCTGATTGCTGAACAATCTTATAACCAGACACTTCAATCTTTTCGATGTTTAGCGGAGCAAGCTGCGAGCTTAAACGGTAAGTTTCACCCAGATTTAGATAGATATTTTCAACAGTCGTATCGTTAAATGTATCAGAATCGATGATAACCATGTAAGGACCACCTACACGTAAGCCATTAGCGATAAACGTACCACTTTCGTTTGTAGTTAGTTCGCTAATAGTTCCCGTTGGTTGGTGAACTACTTTGATTTTAACGTTTGCAGCACTGCCACCTGAAGGCGTCGTAATTTTACCACGCATTGCAGATGAAGTATCAGCAGCCATTGCGCTTGTAGAAACACCTAGAGCTAAAATTACCGCTCCAGTTAATTTCGAAAGGCCAAGCTTAGTCATAATGTTGATTTCCCGTGTGTAGGTTATATAAATTTAATACTGTTTATTTATCAGTCGTCATTTTTAGTGCCGTATCTAACTCTTTTGCAGAAGGGTCAAATAAGGCGTTTAATAGTCCAGCTAGTCGAATACCCGCTTGTTGTAGGCGTGTTTTTACAATTGGAGTGTTGTTATAAATGTAGCTGTACCCAACTTCGTCGTTGGTGTACTTATAAATTTTTGTTGCTAAATTGTGTGATTCTTCAACCCAAGTTTTAGGTGAGCTTTGTAAATATTCAGCAATTAATTCGCTGTTATTTGTATCAATAAATTGAGCGTATTCAGTAAACGACAAGTTCTCGTTCTCAACTAACTTTGTATCCCAAAGGCTGTGAAGGTTTGTTTCTTCGTTAAAAAAAGAAACCTTAATACGGTTACCACCTCTGTCTTCACCTCGACCGGCATGAAAAGGTTGATGACTGTCGCCTACTAAATGCACTAAAAAACGCAAACTGAACTGTTTAGCATCTAAGGTGCTATTTTTATCGGTGAGCGTTTGCATTGAATAGTGAATACCCTCGAGGATATTACTTACAGATTCTTTGTTTTTAGTATGATCGTGATTGAAGCTGAAAGATTTTCCTGGGGCTGCATTAATGTAATGCCAACGAGATGATTTCTTTTGCCAAAAGTCGCCAGGAGCAGAGCGCATTTCATCAGGCCACGTTGATATTTGCGCAAGTGACTCACCATCTAAATAAGGTTTAATTGCTGCTTTAGTTGTTTCGCTTATATGAGATTGTGCAATCTGCCCTACAATACGGTGGCCATTTTGACCCCAAGCGTGTGAGTTAGTGCTTGTGAATATCGCACTAATCAAAAGCGCAGAAGATATCGAGTACTTTATATTGTTATGCATTAAAACTTCCTAAATGAATATTTCATGGGGTTGCTATAAGCTAATGCGGTCAATTGTCCTCATTTTTAATGTTGATAGGAAGGACTTATTAAAATTCATAATTTCTTATTAAATTACGTTTAAAATCAGTATCTTATATTTAATAGGTAAAATTACTTGTTGTAATAGGTAAGCGAAATTGTTCAAATACCCTATATCGTCTATTTTTGGGTGGCATTGCTTTGAATTATAAAAATATTGTGTTGCACAAAATGTTAATTGTTACATTTTTGTTTCTATTATTGGTCGTTACGTGGGTTTGCGGTCAAGTTAGTGTATACAATGATGATTTACATTTTCCGGTTATGATCGAAACCTCAACAGAGTGTCAAACAACTGCTACAAGTAATAAAGACCAATTAATTGTTTTTACACAATCAAAAAAAATAGCCAAGTTATTAACACAAAAGTTATGCTCTGATAACGTAGTAGCTAAGCAATATGGCTCGGTAAAAGGGTATTGGGGATATAGAACGGCAGATAGCTTTGAGTT
Source organism: Pseudoalteromonas sp. TB25 (assembly GCF_000497995.1). Lineage (NCBI taxonomy): Bacteria > Pseudomonadati > Pseudomonadota > Gammaproteobacteria > Alteromonadales > Pseudoalteromonadaceae > Pseudoalteromonas > Pseudoalteromonas sp. TB25. Next base: position 8,594 of record NZ_AUTI01000286.1, on the reverse strand, counting down.
TGTTGGTAAAGGAATTGCTGACCTAATTTTGGCTAAAAGCAATATTATGGCTGCATTTAAAGCGGAGTCGACCTATAACTACCAACCCGTAGTTGGTTTTTCTGACTACACGGCATTTTTTATATCGTCTAAAGAAAAACCTCGAATTACTAAACAATATTTTTTAGATAAACGCATAGGTTTGCTTGATTATCCTACCAGCCGATCAGGGCATATTTTACCAAAGCAAATGTTTAAAGAACTGGATATAAATTTAGCTAATTTGAAAATCACTTATGCTAGTTCTCATAACGAATTACGCGATTTACTCGCCGACGGAAAAGTAGATATTATTGCTTCGTTTTGGAAAGAGAGTGACGAAAAACGTTTTTCAAAAAACTATATTACGCCTTTGAGTAATAATATTACTGGAACAAGATGGTATTTAAAAATGCAGCAAAATAATACTGATTTATTATGTGCAGTACAGGCAAATTTGCTTGATATGTCTAAAGATCAAAGTTTGCATTATTATCAAAATGCACAATCGTTTTGGAGTTGCGGTACTAGCTCAGTAAACTTAAAAGAGGAAGTTAGTGATGAGTAAATATAAACAACTACTTGTTTTACTATGCTTATTTTTAACTCTATCTTCTGTGTTTTATATTTCTGTAATTCAAAAAAGCCAGCAAGTAACTAAACAAAAAATAACGCAGATAGAAAGGCAAATAGCACTCGACTTACCATTACTTGATTTATCAAATGAGCTGCTAAAGCATTCGGGGAATAAAGATGCGGTTAATAGCTATATTAAAACCTTAAATAGCTACATTAATTCGAACGATCTTAAAGTTGTTGCTATTGCACCAAAAGGCGAAATGCTAGCACCTGTAAACTTACACCAAATAACACGTAGTTTGAGCACTAATAACGGACCTGTATTAGTTGTATTTAACGTTCAGCAAACCCACTTTACATTAAGCCATTTTATTTACTATTTTATATTTTTAGTATTAAGTGTGTTGATTAGTTTTTGGGTAAAATTTGCGTTTATTAAACAAAGTAATAAGCAGTTTAATAATGCGCAGCATCAGTCAATTACAGAGCCTACGCCGCTGATGCTTATAGTTGACCTTAACGATAAAACACTATCAAGTAGTTGTAGTGCAGAGCAAAAAGTGGGTTTAGCCAATAAGCCATTATGCTTTTATTTAGCACTTGTAGAGTATTGTACAAATAACGATGATGTAGCGCTTAGTCATAATAAAGATGTACCAGAGGAGCTTCTAGAGCTCGCTAACAAGTATTTTTATAGGTTGGTAGAGCTTGGTCATACGGTTAGAAAAAGGCCTAATTTTAATAATAGCCTAGAAAAAACCTTGAGTGAGATACGTGCGGCATTAGATGAAGTACTTAGCGAGTGTCCTGAAGAAAAAGAGTTATATTACCCACCTAAAGCCTATGGAGAAGGCTCTCGTTCTCGTTTGCATAGTTATGGGCTGGCAAATATTAAAAAAGGTAATATTGAAATAAGAGGAAAGTAACTAGATTACTTTCCTCATATTCTTAGAGGTTATTTAGGGGTAAATTCAGCCGCTTTGAGAGGGCTATTTTTTGAAATAAAGTCTTGAAGTGCTTTAGCATCTGTTTCGTCTGTACTTACAAAGCCTTTTTTATTTGTAAGTGCAGGATAACCATCACCGCCTGATGCGTTATAGCTATTTAGACTCATTCTGTATGTTTTATTTTTATTAAGCGGTTCGCCATTGATCAAAACATTAACCAACTGATTATTTTTACGCTCAAACGATATTTTATGGTATTGCAAATAAGCACCAGCATCCGGTGGGAAGCTCGTTACTGTATTTAAGTAATCCCATAAATCACTGCCTTGCCAATCCATATAAGTAATGCGGTTTTTAAAAGGATGTACTTTTAAAATATCTTTATAGCTTACTTTACCAGCCTCTATTGAGCTGCGAATACCACCGCCACTTATTAATCCAAAGTCTGCATTTACTACATCCATTTGAGCTTGAATAATTACACGTGCAAGGTTTGTTTGTTGGTAACGAACTTTGTTTCTGTCACCTTCTAAGCGAGCATCTACTTCACCAATGGTACCTTCAATTTGTTTAGCGCCTTTAGCTTGGTATACCGCTAAATAAGATTCAAGTTTAGGGTCTGGTTTAATGTACTCGTTTGCTAATACTGCTTTAGTAGAGCCATCAGCTTGAACTTTATCTACATACAAATTAACAGGCATGAGTTTGTAGTCTAGTAACGTTAATTTTCCGTTTTCAAGCTTAAACTCAGCTTTACCAACATACTTACCCCATTCATGGGCTTGCATAATGTAAGTACCGTTTTGCTGGTCTGGCTTACAGGCAAGGCCAGGTTTAAAGTTGTCGTCATTTACATTTGTATCACTCATACACACAGGTTCTTGTGAGTGCCCGCCAATGATCATATCAAGTGTGTTTGCAGGAAGTGAGCGAGCAAGTGTTACATCACCTGGTGCATTAATGCCAAAGCTAGCATCAACATAATGACCCATATGAGTCAGCGCAATGGTAATGTCAGGGTTGTACTTAGCTTTTATTTCTTTAGCTAGTTTTGCAGTAACGTCAACAGGGTCTTTAAACTCTAAGTGGCCAATATACTGAGGATTACCAATTTTAGCTGTGTCTGTTGTTGTTAATCCAATAACAGCAATAGTTAAGCCATTTTTTTTGAATATTTTATAGCTATCAAACGCATGTTCGCCTGATTCTTTTTCAAATATATTGGCTGATAGAAAAGGAAAGTTCACCCATTTTTGCTGTTGCTTCAATACATCAATAGGGTTATCGAATTCGTGATTGCCTAATGCCATTGCATCATAACCAATCAGCGACATACCTTTAAAGTCAGGTTCTGCTTTTTGTAAATCTGACTCAGGAATACCGGTATTAATGTCACCACCAGAGAGAAGTAAAACGGCATGACCTTGCTTTTGGGCGTCATTACGTAAAGAGTCAATTAACGTTTTGCGAGCGGCCATACCGTATTCGCCTTTTTCGTTTTGCCAAAAACGGCCGTGATTATCATTAGTATGAAGAACAGTTAAATATTCAGTAGGAGTACTGTTAGAGGTTGATTCAGGAGCAGGAGATGTACATCCAAGTACACTAAAAATAATCGAAAATAAAATAATTATACGCATAAAATACCTATGGATTAAGGTCTACTTAATTTATCAAGCGGGTAGTTTAAACTAGTTTTATGCTAAAAAAACGTACTTATTGACATTTTATTTAGAAGGTACAGTTAATCGATTTGTGGCGGCACTTTCGCGACGCTTTAACTCTGCATCCGCATATTCCCGCTTAGTATGGTTTATACCTACCATCCACGTTAAAAAGCTCGCCGGTAGTTTTGTGTATGGTTCACCTTTGTGTAAACCAAAGTCGCAAATTGTTTGTTTAGTGTGTGGCATTGTTAGATCCTGTTGTTTGTGTTTTTTTAAGGTAACAAATAAGTGACCACACTTTTAAGATGATTTAATTTTAAATAGTTAGATTTATATAGCAAAAAAGAATATAAATAATGGCATATGTAATTAATTTGTTATCAACACGGTCTTAATTGTATCAACTCACACTTTAGAATCGATTTTAGTCGCCGATGGCATTAATGTGTTAACGCATTAACTAATTATTTAAAAAATATAACAACAGGAATAAAACATGAAAAAACTTTTACTTGGCTCAGCACTTGCTGCAGCAAGTTTTACAAGCACCGCTACTATAGTTGAAATGAACACGAGCCAAGGTGTCATAGAGATTAACCTATTTGATCAACAAACCCCCAAAACAGTCGCAAATTTTTTAAGTTACGTTCAAGACGATTCATATAACGAAACAGTAATTCACCGCTCTGTTAGTAACTTTGTTATTCAAGGTGGTGGATTTACATTTTCTGATTCGCTAGATGCGATTACTACAAAGCCCGCTGTAGATAATGAGCCCGTTTTTTCTAATGTTAAGGGCACCATTGCGATGGCTAAATTATCGGGTGATGCTAATAGCGCAACAAGTCAGTGGTTTTTTAATATTACAGACAATAGTGCAGCACTTGATACCCAAAACGGTGGTTTTACTGTGTTTGGACAAATTACTGCAGCAAGCCAATCAACGTTAGATAAAATTGCAGCGTTAGTACACTGTGGTGAAACACCCGTGGTTGATATTACTGCCGAGCAATGTGCAAGTACTGATGTAACAATTAGTAGTGCTAACTTAGTGACTATTCAAAATGTGGCGGTAATGGATGATGATCCTAATTCAGCAGCAGGCCTTACTGTTACTGAAAATACGTTAATTGATTCTGACACATCAACAGATTCTAGTAGCAGTTCTGGCGGCGGGTTAATTTGGCTTTTAGGTGCTTTTTTACTTGCGGTACCTCGTTTAAAACGTGCTAAATAATTAAAATTAACGGTAATGTGGATGGCCTAAACCAGCCGTCCACATTACTATTATTAAACTTTGCTATTTAAAATAGTACTCGCCAAACCATTGCTAGCCAAATTGAAAACACACAAACACAACCCAGTAAAAACACTTTAAAACGTGCGCGTACGTTGTTTTCACCTAAATGAATAACGCTATGCACAATACGTGTTGCTACAAATAAACAGGCCAGTATTGCCACAAGTGTACTGGCGCTATTTAGTTGCAGTGCAAGTAAACATCCCGCGTAAAAAAGCACAGGTATTTCAAACTGATTTGAAAAGTTTCTATCTGCCACCCTAATAGTGTCGCCAGCCTTATCTAACTGCATTGTTTTAAAGTCACTTAAATCTAGTTGTTTGTTTTTAGCTGCGGCAAAGCGCCTTTTACCCATAATGAGCATGACAACCAGTGAAAGCGTAACTTGTGCAAACATGGCAAGTATGATGATTTTTTCCATTGTTTTTCCTTATTATTATTTAGAATTTGCGTATTTTTTGATATTGAATGATTTTTAATCACGCAAGGTTGGCAGACTCCCAACTAATATCCGATTATGAAGACATTTTTCACAATGTGTTACACAAAATAGCGTTATTTTGTAGAAAGTTATTAATTGAAAATGTTAGTTTAGCTTAACTATATTGCTTTGAATTGGCGCACGCTATTTTGCGCAATACTTTTTAATGGAAAACAAAAATGAAAAAGATTATTGGTTTTAGTGCAATCGCACTTGCAGTTTTAAGTGGTTGTTCAAATACGGCTTCGGTTTCAGTGGCGCCTCAGGCCTCTTTACTATCAGATACGTTAGTTGTAAGTCCTAACGATAACCGCGAATATAAAACACTTAAGCTGGCAAACGACATTGAAGTAATTTTAGTGTCAGATCCAGGTGCTGAAAAATCTGCAGCGGCACTAAGCGTTGGTGTTGGTTTACTGCACGACCCAATGTCGCAACAAGGTATGGCGCATTATTTAGAGCACATGCTGTTTTTAGGCACAGAACGCTACCCAGACACAAAAGGGTATTCTGATTTTATGACCAAAAATGGTGGCGCGCACAATGCGTATACTTGGCTCGATATTACTAATTACATGTTTAAAATTAATAACGACGCGTTTGATGAAGGGCTAGACCGTTTTGCTGATTTTTTCAAAGCGCCTAAGTTATACCCAGAATACACAGATAAAGAAAAAAATGCAGTGAATGCAGAGTGGTCAATGCGCCGCGAAATGGACTTTTTTGGACAATTTAAACTCGCGCGCAAAATGATGGGCGATCACCCAGCTAATCGCTTTTTAATTGGTAACCTAGAAACCCTTGGCGATAAAGAAAACAGTTCACTTCATAAAGAAACGGTTGATTTTTATAATAAATACTACTCTTCAAATATTATGAAAGTTGCGCTTATTTCTAATTTACCTATTGCTGAAATGGAGCAAAAAGCGCAAAAATACTTTGCTGACATAAAAAATAAAAATATCGAAAAACCAACAGTGACTGCAAAACTTGATTTTGATAACGCTGGCGGAAAACGCGTGTTTTATGCACCAAATGAAGATGTAAAACAGCTGCAACTTGATTTCACCATTGCTAATAATAATAGCGAATTTGCACTTAAACCAAACCGATTTGTGGCGTATTTACTAAGTAATGAAATGCCGGGCAGCCCAGCGCAACTTCTTCGTGATAAAGGATGGGTGTCTCAGCTTTCAGCTTCAGCTGCACCAAATCAATATGGCAACTATGGTTCGTTAAATGTAAATGTAGAGCTTACAGATGAAGGCATGAAAAATCGTGACGAAATAGTTGCGACTATTATGCAGTACATCGATTTAATTAAAAAAGAAGGCGTTGATAGCAAGTACTTCAACGAAATTCGTACTTCCCTTAATAACCAGTTTAAGTTTTTAGAAAAAGGTGATGAGTTTAATTATGTAAGCTCGCTTACGCAAAGCATGCAAGACTATCCGTTAAATCACGCTATTAATGCACCTTATTATTATGCAAAGTTTGACGCTGACGCTGTAAACAATGTACTTGAGCAGTTAAATGCCGATACCCTTCGTATTTGGTATGTATCGCAGCAAGAAGAGACAGACTCAAAACTACACTTTTACGACGGTAAATACCGCATCAGTGACATTAGCGATGATGAAATTGCCAGCTGGAAAAAACCAAGCGAATTTAAGTTAGCACTACCGACTGTAAACAATTTATTGCCTGAAAATTTTGCAATAAAAACGCAAGCATTTAAAGAGCAAAAACACCCAGAACTTGCTTACGATAAAAATGGTGTAAAAGTATGGCGCCAAGCAAGTCAAAAATTTGCAGAGCAGCCAAAAGGGCTTGTTGAAGTTTATATAAATACTCAACCCGGTTTGAACGATATTAAAGCAGAAGTACTTTATTCTGTTTGGGCTGATTTATACAATATTCAACAAAGTCAGTTAAGTACCGAAGCAGCAATCGCCGGTATGAGCGTAAGCTTAGCACCGAGTAATGGTCTTGTTTTATCTATGAGTGGTTTTACAGATAAGCAAGATGTATTGCTTAAACAAGCTTTAACCGGATTAAAAGCCGATGAAACAGCACAAGCATTTAGCCAAGCGGTAGATCGCTTTAAGCGTAATTTACTAAACCAACAAAAGCAGTTTCCGTATGCACAAGCATTTGGCGAGTATTCAAAACTAACCCGTACAGGTGGCTTTGATACAGATGCGCTTATAAAAGCCGCTGACTCACTGAGTGTTGCCGACTTAGCACAATTAAAAACAGCTACGTTTGCACAAAACGATTTACGCGTATTTAGTTACGGTAACTACGATCAGCAAGATATTGACGCGATTGCACAAGAGTTAAGTGCAACATTACCAAGTAATCATAAGCGCAGTGAATTTGCACGAAGCAAAGCGTGGTTGCCACAACCGGGCGAAACACTGGTACTGCAAAAAGATATCGATGTAGCCGATGTAGCGGTGGTTGATATGACCGTTCATCCTGTTGCGGGTTACAAACAAAAAGCAGAAGCAGCTGTATTACAAAGCCACTTTAGAACAGTTGCGTTTGATAAAATGCGTACTGAGGAGCAACTTGCATACGCAGTAGGTGCATTAGCTCGCCCAATCGAGGATTACTCAGCAATTGGTTTGTATATTCAAACACCAGTTAAAGGACCAAAAGAAATACAAGCTCGTTTTGATAAGTTTAAAAAAGAATACGCAGTTGAACTTGATAACATGAGCGAAGAGACTTTTGAGCAGCTGAAAAACTCTACCCTTGTATCACTTAAAGAGCAGCCTAAAAACTTAAGTGACGAAATGAGCCCACTTATAAACGATTGGTACCGTGAAAACTTTACCTTTGATTCTAAGCAAAAGCTGATTGATGAAGTTGAAAAAGTAACGCTTGCAGATATAAAAGACTACTACAAGCAAACAATGCTTAACCCTAATGCTGCACGTTTAAATGTGCAATTACGCGGGACTAAGTTTATAGAAAGTGACTTTGCCGATTTACCAAATCAAACTAAAATCACAACGCTTGATGCCTATTACAATGGTATTAAACTACAAAAATAAGCTTTATTTATGTAGCTAAAATAAACCCCAATGTATCACTACATTGGGGTTTTTATTTATTCAGCTAATTTACTAATAATACCAATTCGCTTAATTAAGTGATCTATTTTGAGGATGGAAAAACGTGTTGATAGCTAGGCAAAAAATTCGCTATTTAGTTGTTCTAAATGAAAATTTTTTAACGCAGGTAGCGACTCGTTTAGCCCCGCAAAATGATTAAGTATTATTGCGGATTGGTATAGTATTTAAGCCATTATTAAAAAGCCTATAACAGCTAATGCCGCAGCAATTAGCGTGTATGGCAATTGTGTAACAGCATGGCTCATTAAATTACAACCAGAACCTTGCGCTGCGAGTACGGTTGAATCTGAGTAAAAACACGCTTGGCTACCAAAAGAAGAAGCCGATAATAGCGCCCCAATGACCAGTGGTATGTTTGCATCAACCGCATTAGCCAGTGGCATAACAATGGGAATTGATACAGCAAAAATACCCCAGCTAGACCCCGTTGCAAACGCTAAAATAGCCATTGAAATAAAT